>JAFQGS010000077.1 GCA_017415455.1 Prevotella sp. | reverse complement strand
GGTGATTTTTGTGAAGATGTGAAGGATGTGAAGGATAAAATAGCAACTTTACTATAAATATGTTACATTTACCCCCCGGGGGTAAATGTAACACAAAAATAAAAAAGTTGCATTTTTTGCCTTCACATCCTTCACACTTTGAATTTTATGACGGTAAACAATCTATCAACTGTTTACTTTTTTCTGCCTTTTTCGCCACAACCATACGCCACAATAATCTAAGAAACCGTTACAAGTACCTCATCAGGACTTATAACGGTTTCTTTGTACACTAACACAATATATTTAGAAATGTATCCTCACATCCATTCCCAACTGGAAAGGATTGCCACGCTGTGCAAAATACTTTGTTGAACCAGAGGCTGAACTGCTAAAGGCAAATGTGTTGTATCTGGTATCCGTGATGTTACGCGACCACAGGCTGAATGTTGCGAACTTTGTATCCACATCGACATGTGCTCCAAGCAATGCATACAAGTTCTCACTATATGTGTTTGCCTCATCCCAATAAGTTTTGCCTTGAGCAGTCAGGTTGGCTCCCACGACAACAGCCCTTACCGATTCATTGTTTGTATTGATGCGATAGTCTGCACTGGCACTGAAAGTATGCTGAGGAACAAAAGGCACCTTATTGTCCTTATACGACACTATTGTCCCGTCTATTTCATCATTATAGTCCTTGAACACCGCATGCGTATATCCATATCCCAACGTCCATGACAACCTGTCTGCGAATGCGCTTCCACGCAAGGCAGCCTCAACACCACAACTGTAACTGCGACCGGCATTTACCATCATTCGTCCAAAGCCATAATTGCCTGCCATGACCGACAGCTGCTGATTTTTTATGTGCATGTAATATGCAGACAAGTCAGCATGTATAATATTATTGAAGATATTGAGATGCGCACCTACCTCATAGTTCCAGCTCTCCTCCGGCTTATACGAGATAGTATTGTTCACGTTTTTATAATCCTCCTGTGTGTGTGGCACATCATAGTCGCCTCTCATAGCATTCTGGCTGTTTGCCATCAACTCCGTCTGCAATATGTCAGAGAACATCTGCAGGTTGAATCCTCCTGCCCTATAGCCCTTTGCCACTGTTGCATATACATCTCCTATTCCGTCAGACAGCATATAAGTAAGAGCCACCTTCGGTAGCAACTGGCTGTATGCGTCGTTCACCTTGTCATCAAGCACGGATGTAAGAGTGTTCGTTGACTCTGCCCCCATCACCTTTGCGGTCATAGCCATCACCGCTTTTGTATCATAGTCTAACGACACATTACTGAAATCATATCGCAGACCTATTGTTGCCATAAGACGATTGGTGAGTTTTATATTTGACTCATGGAAGAGTCCGAGATTGAATGTAGGCGAATGAAATAGCGCAGGAACAGACATATCTGTATTAACGCTTATTCCACCAGCACGTTCAACTGCAGCTTGAGCGGCAGCCATAGCGGCACCTGCCGGCATTCCCATCTGCATCATCTGGCTTGCCATTGAGCCAACGATAGCATTGGTCATCGCTGTCTGTACCCCATTTGATATTCTTGAAGTGAAGTCTTTGCCGAAAAATACCGGTGCGTCGGTCTTAAGCCACTGATAAGAGCCGAAGAGTCCGGTGGTATGCTGCCAGATGTTGTTTGCAGTACTCTTTACAGTAAACTCCTGTGTAAGGGCATTCTGCAACTGACGCTGTGTCATGAATATCAAATCCATTGGCATATAGTCGTTATCCATCTGCATGAAATCGCTCAGATACTGATAGCTTGTTGTTGATGTAAATACAAAATTGTTCTTATCATACGCCACTTTGAATGCACTATTGAACATATTACGCCTGTACTTACCTTGCTTGTCTGACACAGGGTCCGCCACCTCGTCTGTTAACAAATCCATCATGCCATACGGGAAGGCATTCTGATTGACATACTGATAATCTGCGATAAGGTCGTATGTAAGGTCTGCCGTAGGCGTATACATCATACGCAGTCTGCCTCCTGCCTCATTGCCATCATCGGCACGCTTACCTGTCAATGAGTTTTTATGGAAGCCATTATGACCTTTATAGAAACCGGCAACAGAAAAGGCGAAGTTGTCGCTCGGACGATGATAATGCGCCAGCTCTGCCTTACGATTGAAGTCGGTGCCTATGCTTAAGTTTATGTCAGTTCCTCTGTGCTTCATCGGATTCTTTGTGAATATTCTCACAAGGCCTCCCTCCGTATTCATGCCATACAATGTACCCTGCGGTCCTCTCAGCATATCTATTCGGTCTATCTGATATGTATGGAAGTTATAGGCAGTCTTGCATATGACTGGCATACCATCGAGGTACATTCCCACAGAAGGGCTGTTAACTCTTGAGCCTATTCCACGTACATACATGGAGGATGTAAGGCGTGAGCCATATTCAGGCATGACAAATGAAGGGACAAAGGCAGACAATTGTCTAAGGTCGTCTCTTCCAAGCAGCTGCAGGCTATGAGCATCAAACACAGAAGAGCTGAGCGGCTGACGGCGTAAGTTTACAATCTCCTTTGGCTGTGCCACCACTACAACATCGTCAATATCATATACTCTGGATGAGTCTGACAACAACTCGCTTGAAGTATCGCCAAAGTCATTTGCGAATGAGAAGACAGACGACATAGCACAAAGCACAAAAACAAAGTACAATCTTTTTACCATATTATCTATTAAGAATATCATGAATTTATGTTTATGCCTGCAAAAGTACAAAGATTATTCTTTGCGCACAATCATCATTTATATGGATTGTGCCCAATCGGTCATTAGAGCGTAGAAACGACTGGAGGAAAAATAATCAATCATTAAGGGTTCCACATGCCTGACATCTGCCCTTCTCACGCATTCTCTCACCGCAATGTCCACATATATATATGGTACGGAAATTACGAAGATACATACGCACAGCAAATACCACATAGAATATCAGCAACGGGTAGCCTATATAATATAATGTGGAAACACTGAAAACAATATAATTGATGGCACATACACCACAGAGTCCGCAGAGATATAGTATTGCCTCGCCGAAAGGCAATGAATGTCTCACCACATCCACAGCGGCAAGAGCCACAACAAGCATCAGCCACAGTGAGAAGATATATACCGACAGTACCAGAGGTACGTTGAAGGGATTAAGCGTCGGGTTATAGTAGAAATGTTCCCAAGTCTGTGGAGTGAAGAGCTGGATTGAGGAATATAATACCGCAGACATGGCTACTATAAGCGCAAGCATGGCTGGATAGAACGAAGGGATGTCATTAAGATGCACGAGATGTGACTTGCGCCTGTATATCTTCCTGATAAGATATGCGGCGCTTATCAATAGCAGTATGACCACAGAGAAATACAAATGGGTGTCAGAGAAGACGGCGATAAACAAAGAGATAGGGTTGTCTGGAACTGTGCCGCTTAGCATTTCCGACTCTGTTATCCATCCGAAAGTGTCCTGGTCGCGGGCTACCTGAACCCATATACTGTCGGACGAAACGCTATGTATTTGCTCTTCTATGTCAACTACAACAATCCTGTCTCCCTTGCTAATCCTTATAGTATCCGACAGCACAATGCCTGAGTCAGTTCCAGGTATGACACCTCTGAGGAACAGAGTATCCTCTGCTACTATGAAATTATAGTTCAGCGTATAATGGCGCTGGCTCTTATATGTCAGACTGTCGGGCTTATCTACAAACAAAGTATCCTGCTCGTAGGTATTGTCAGAATCTTTTTCGCCACATCCTATACAAACAAAGACCGACAGCACTAACAACATCAGTACAGGCAGACGACGGAGGAACGTCACTAAGATATAAGGATTATTAATCGTTTGCATACACATTCATCTGACATTCAGAGCATTTAAACTCAAGTATTAACTTACGTCCATCTGACATCTTCAAATACAAAGGCTCTTTCCAGTCGGGACGCCTGCCACCATGACGGACACAATATCCAAGCGTATAACGAATACAATGGCGGCATTGCATGAGCAAGGCGTGACGCACCTCTCCTGTCTCAAAGGAATTGCCTATCTTTCTGCCCGCACACTCCTCATAGAAACCACGTGACACAGAATTGGACACATTATACATATAATCATGCGAATACGGTTGCGGCACAGTATTCTTTCTTAATGCACTGCCCCTCTTTGCGCGTTTGTCAAGCAACACCTTGTCTAATGCCTCTACTGCCCTGCGCCTCATATCCGCAAGGATGCCAGAAGGAATAAAACTATCGGCAAGTTCATCTGACAACAATATGTTATCACATATATAGTTTGTATTACCAAGTTTTGCCAACTGGCGCATTATATTCTCACGCTGCGGTTTCTCTGCCTTCTGCAGTTGATAAGGAGTACTGACCTCAGCTTTTCCTATCTCTGATACAGACATAGTAAAAACAAGCGACTCCGACGAGAAGCCAAGACATACATCCACGGATATTCTTCTCCTGCAACTTGGCTTTGACAGTAATTTCTCAAACTCATGGTCGCTGTTTCTGTATAGTTTAGTTCCGGGACGCAGATCATCTGGTATCTTTGTAAGGAACAAGCGATTACCCTCTACACGGTTCACCCTGAATCCCTCTAATTGCTTATTACCATTGAGGAAGCACAGCCCGTCACCATTAGCAAACGACGATATGCTTGACACATTAAACGAGTTGCCGCGAATCTCCTTTACACGTCCCACATACTCACCAACGGCCTTGGGAGTATCTATTGAGGATATGTCACATCTTTTACCATCAAGCATATAGGATGTGAATCCTCTGTTAAACGATTTTTCCAAATTAGGAGTAAAAGAATACTCGCATCTACCCAGCGATGCCCTTTGGTATTTGTCCGGATTTCGTCTTATTATATCATTTAGCCTGTTGCTGTATGCCGCAACAACATTCTTTACATAAGAGATATCCTTTAATCTTCCTTCTATTTTCAAGGACGTCACACCTGCGCTGAGAAGATTCTCTATGTTGTCAATACGACACATATCCCTTAACGACAGAAGATAACGCTGGCGTTCTATGACATTGTCATCTGCATCAACAAGATCATACTTAACACGGCACAACTGCGCACACTCTCCTCTGTTGGCACTTCTACCAAGACAGTGATGGGATATATAACACTGACCGGAATAGCTCACACACAACGCACCATGCACAAAAGCCTCCAACTCAACATCGGGCACAGACTGATGGATAACTGATATCTCTTCAAGTGACAACTCACGTGCTAATACCACCCGACTGAAGCCCATATCCTTCAGCCAGCTTACTTTCTCTGGTGTGCGGTTGTCTGTCTGCGTACTTGCATGCAGTTCCATATCACCGGTATCCATCCGCAGTATTGACATATCCTGAACAAGAATGGCATCAACCCCTATCCCATTCAGCTCTTTAAGCATCAGGCGGATATCCTCAAGTTCATTCTCATAAAGGATTGTGTTTACCGTAACATACACCCGTGCCATGAAAGCATGTGCATAGTCGCACAACTGCTTGATATCCTCGATGGAATTACCCACGGCAGCCCTCGCACCGAAGCGTGGTGCTCCGATGTAAACGGCATCTGCGCCATGGTCTATAGCGGCTATTCCGCATTGCAAGTTTCTGGCAGGTGCCAGCAATTCTATACGTCTCTTATTCAATCTTGTCAATATCGTATGGAGTCTCTTGATATACGTAATAATTAATCCAGTTGCTGAAAAGCAGGTTCGCATGGGCACGCCATCTTACAACAGGAGGATTTTCCGGATTATCATCCAGGTAATAGTTAACTGGCATCTCTACGTCATCTCGCTTTCCCACATCTCTGCGATACTCTTTGTCTAACGTATCCGACGCATATTCAAGATGACCTGTTATGAATATCTCCCTACCGCTGTTTGCCATTACCATACTAACGCCACTTTCCGGTGACTCTGCAATGAGTGTAAGTTCCGGACGACTGACGATATCCTCACGTACTATCTCAGTATGCCTGCTATGCGGCATATAGAAGAAATCATCAAATCCGCGGAAGATGGGCAGCAGAGAGTCTGACGTATATTGTCTGAATACGCCAAACATCTTCTTCTCAAGAGGATACTTTGGTATTCCATAATGATAATACAGCCCTGCCTGGGCAGCCCAGCATATATACAACGTACTCGTCACGTGATGTTTTGACCATGAGAATATCTCTGTCATCTCATCCCAGTAAGTAACGTCCTCATACTCATAAGTCTCTACAGGTGCTCCTGTTATTATCATGCCATCAAACTTCTGTGTTTTCAGTTCATCAAAGTCCTTATAGAACATCATCATGTGTTCCACCGGCGTGTTCTTAGGAGTATGACTCTTCAACTTCATAAATGTGATGTCAAGTTGCAGAGGAGTATTCGACAGCAACCGCACAAGGTCTGTCTCTGTAGTGATCTTAAGAGGCATAAGGTTGAGAATCACTATACGCAAAGGACGTATATCCTGAGTGTGGGCTCTCGAGTTGTCCATAACAAAGATATTCTCTTTCTTCAGAATATCTATCGCCGGCAACCTGTCTGGAATTCTTAATGGCATACTATGTATTATTCTTTTCTAAATAATTGAACCTTCGCAAGCTCAGCTTGTCTTGCAGACAGAGGGAGGCTGACGAAGACCGGATATCTTCCTTCAACTTCCAATATCTCTTAACATACGAAGCTTGAGTAAATAACTTTAATGCACAAGGCATTACAATTAATATTCTATTGGAGTGCAAAGATACGAAATAATCCCAATATATAAAGTATGGGGATGCCAAAACTAATATGGCACCCCCATGTTTGTGTATGTCTTTATATGTATTGACGACAATGGTTTGGCATTTTGTCTGTTACTTATCACGCTGATAACACAGACATCTGCCTATTACCACAGCTCAAGTCTTTCACTCTTAGGTATAAAGAGCTTGTCACCTTCCTTCACATCAAATGCATCATACCACATATCAATGTGTGGAAGTGTTCCGTTCACACGCCAGCGACCCAATGAGTGCGGGTCACTCTTTGTGCGGTTACGAATCTCTTTCTCTGTGATATTACCAGCCCATACTCCTGCATATGCAAGGAAGAAGCGTTGCTCTGGTGTCAATCCGTCGATAACTTCCAGTTTCTTATCCTTTGTTGCATTCTTAAACGCATAATATGCCACTTGCAAGCCACCATGGTCTGCAAGGTTCTCACCAAGAGTTAGTTTTCCATTTGCATTCAAGTCTGGCAGAACTTTTATCGCAGAGAAGAAGTTCACGCATATATCCGCACGCTTTCCAAAGTTCTCCGCATCAGAAGCCGTCCACCAGTCACGCATATTTCCATCCTTATCGTAGTTACGGCCCTGGTCATCAAAGCCGTGTGTCATCTCATGACCTATAACCACGCCGATGGCTCCATAATTGAAGGCATCGTCAGCTGCAGGGTCAAAGAACGGGACCTGTAATATACCGGCTGGGAAACAAATCTCATTTGTTGTAGGATTATAATATGCATTCACGGTCTGAGGAGTCATGAACCACTCATCTTTGTCAACTGGCTTGCCTGCACGATAGTCATTGTTCCAGTCGCTCCAGAACTTACGGCAAGCCTGCACGTTCTCATAATAAGACAGTTTTGGATCTATGTTTAGTCCCGACATATCCTTCCACTTATCAGGATATCCAATCTTCACATAGAAAGTGCTGAGCTTCTCAAGTGCGGCTTTCTTCGTTGTATCACTCATCCAGTCTTGCGCTTTAATTCTCTCAGCGAGAGCAACTTGCAGGTTCTTTACCAATGTCTGCATACGCTGTTTTGAAGATGCTGGGAAATACCTGTCAACATACATCTTTCCAAGAGCCTCGCCCATCTGACTTTCAACCTGACTTGTAGCACGCTTCCAACGTGGATAGTCCTCCTTACGTCCAGACATTGTCTTTCCGAAGAAATCAAAGTTTGCTGCAATTATCTCATCACTGAGGTAACTTGCAGATGACATGATAACATCCCACTCCATATATGCGCGTAGTTCGTCGGCTGTCATCTCTGCAATAATCTTATCCGCACCTTCAACAAATGCAGGCTGACCTACAATAAGTTCCTTGAAATACTCAGTCTTCACCCCATCAGCATTCATTGTCTTTGTCAGCTGAACATTAGGATATTTGCTTTCAAAGTCAGCAAGAGACATCTTATTATAGTTTGCAGTAACGTCACGAAGCTCAGTTCTTGACTTAGAAACCTTTGCCAATGCTGTCTCTATCTTGAGAATACTTTGCATTTTCTTCTCTGCCTGAGCCTCTGTAAAGCCATACAGCATGAACATTCTCACCACATGCTTCTTGTATGCCTCACGTATAGATGCTGTTGCTGAGTCATTGTCAAGATAATACTCCTTTTGTCCGAGTGTCATTCCACCTTGATAAACATTAAGAATATTCATCTTGGCATTCTTCTCATCCGCGCCAAAGCCGAGTCCGACAGGTACTCCATAGCCGAAGGTTGCATACTTAAGCTGCAGTTTTCTCAGAGCTGCCACATTCTTTGCCTTTTCTATTTCATTAAGAAGAGGCTTCACAGGCTTCACTCCCTCTGCATTTCTGCGTACAGAGTCCATAGCAAGCTTATAGAAATCACTTAGCTTCTGCTCAGTTGTTCCTGTTGGATAGGTGTTCTTCAACAGGTCCGTAAGGATAGTGTTTATCCTTTTGTTGTTGTCCTGTCCCAACTGGTCAAAGCTGCCAAATCGTGAGTATGCCGCAGGCAGTGGATTGTTTTTCATCCAACCACCACATGCATACTGATAGAAATCATCAGCCGGGCGAACGCTGTTGTCAAGATTCTTAAGGTCAATACCCGACTTCAAAGCCCCCTGGGCTCCACATACTATTGGAGCTGAAATCAGAAGCATCATAGGAATAATTCTTTTAATTTTCATTGTCCGTAAATATTATATTATGTTACATATATCCAACCATACCAGAGGTATGCGCGCGCACATACATTATTTATTCTATCTCGTTTCTTAGCATGTCTGCTTCCTCTACCGCAAGTTCCCATTTCTCAACTTCTTGGTCGAGTTGTTCTTTCACTGCTGTATATTCATTAACAACAGACATGTCACTTGCTCTCTCCGGGTCACACAACAAGTCATCAAGTTCTTTCAGACGTTGCTCAAATTTCTCAATCTTCGCCTCAGACTCACTGACAGTCTTCTCTGCCTTTCTCAGTTTCTTCTGCATCTCTTTCCGCTCGGCATACGACTGCAGGCGTTCCTGTTTCTCCATACTTTCCTCGTCATTGTCTGCTGAGGTTGTGACCGCTGAGGCTTGTGAGACACCTAACTGGTTAAGCGAATCCACCTGTCTTGTTCTCAGGAAATCATATATACCTCCAAGATGTTCTCTCACCTTACCTCCTCCAAACTCATAAACCTTTGTCACAAGACCGTCAAGGAACTCTCTGTCATGGCTGACAATTATTGCCGTTCCGTCAAAAGCTTTTATCGCTTCTTTCAGAACGTCTTTCGAAACCATGTCAAGATGATTGGTTGGCTCGTCAAGAATAAGCAGGTTTACTGGTTCAAGAAGCAACTTAATCATTGCCAGACGGCTACGCTCTCCACCGCTCAGAACCTTCACTTTCTTCTCCGACGCCTCACCGCCAAACATAAATGAGCCCAGAATGTCGTTTATCCGTAAGCGCATATCTCCTTTTGCCACATTGTCAATGGTATCAAATACCGTCAACGACTCATCAAGCAATTGTGCCTGATTCTGCGCAAAGTATCCTATTTGTATGTTATGCCCTATCTTCAAGTTACCAGAATATGGTATCTCGTTCATTATACACTTCACAAGTGTTGACTTTCCCTCACCGTTCTTTCCTACGAAAGCAACCTTCTCTCCGCGCTTTATCGTTAGTGTGACCTTATCGAAAACGTTATGCTCTCCATAATCTTTTCTCACCTCATCACATATCACAGGATAATCACCACTTCGCAGACATGGCGGGAATTTCAGATGCATTGTCGAGTTATCCACCTCGTCTATCTCAATAGGCACTATTTTCTCCAGCTGCTTTATACGGCTTTGCACCTGAACAGCCTTAGTTGCCTTATATCTGAACTTCTCAATAAAGTCCTTGATATCAGCAATCTCCTTCTGTTGGTTCTCATAGGCACGCAACTGCTGCTCTCGTCTCTCTGCCCTCAGAGTTACATACTCGTCGTATTTCACCTTGTAGTCCACCGCTTTTCCACAACTTATTTCTATTGTGCGGTTCGACACATTATTTATAAATGCCCTGTCGTGACTCACAAGAACAACGGCCTTTGCGTTCTGCAATATGAACTGTTCCAGCCATTGTATGCTCTCTATGTCCAGGTGGTTTGTTGGCTCGTCAAGTAGAAGCACATCGGGTTTCTGCAACAATATCTTAGCCAGCTCTATACGCATTCTCCAGCCTCCGCTGAACTCACTTGTCGGTCTGTCAAGGTCTGTTCGTAAGAATCCCAGACCCGCAAGGGTTCTTTCTATGTCAGCCTCATAGTTTTCAGCACCCATCATCATGTAGCGCTCATGCTCAAGGGTATATTTATCAACAAGTGCCATATACTCCTCGCTGTCATAGTCTGTTCGTGCCGAAAGTTCCTCACTGAGCTTATCCAGCCTGGCTTTCATCTTCACGTTCCCTGCGAATGCCTTTCTTGCCTCCTCCCTCACTGTGGTATCATCCTGAAGTATCATCACCTGCGGAAGATAACCTATTGTTGTGTCATTAGGTACAGCCACAACACCAGCCGTTGGAGTCTGCATACCACACAATATCTTAAGCATTGTGGATTTGCCTGCCCCGTTTTTTCCCACAAGGGCAATGCGGTCGCGGTCATTGATAACAAATGAAACATCAGAGAAGAGCGGCTTTACACCAAACTCTACTTTTAGTCCTTCTACGGAAACCATCGTCTTATTTACAAATATTTATCTTGCGTAATATCCTGATACGCATTATCTTACATTACAAAGTATTTATCCCGTCGGTTTAAAATGGGAAAAGCAACGGCAATACCAGCACCATCACCAGTCCGATAATAAGCTGCAGCGGAAGTCCCACCTTTACATAATCCATAAACTTATATTGTCCTGCCTGCATCACAAGGGCATTTGGCGGTGTTGAGAATGGAGAGGCGAAACACATGCTTGCACCGAATGTCACCGCAAAGAGCAGCGGATAAGGACTTATTGACGACTCCAGCGCTGTGGACATCGCAATAGGAGCCATCAGCACAGCCGCCGTTGTGTTACTTATAAACAGCGACAGCAATGATGTGGTGAAGTATATTCCTGCCAGAAGCACGTACGGACCTAAGGAGCCGAGACTGCTTACAAGCGAATGTGATATCATAGCCGACGCGCCTGTCTTCTGAAGCGCCACCGACATAGGCATCATTGCCGCAATAAGTACCACACTTTCCCAGTTGATAGTCTTATAAGCAGCCTCCACATTCTTGAAACATCCAAGCAACACCATCAACACACCGGCAATCATTACTGCCGTGACTGGTGCCACAGGTATGAAGTCGAACACCATGGCTGCCACCATAAGCAGCATTATTGCTGCGGCAAGCGGAGCTTTATAGTCCAATGTCACCTTGGCAGCCTCTGCCAATGGCTGACCCAGAACCACCCATCTGTCCTCGTCATTTCCCAGTCTGCCGATATTCTCCCATGTTCCCTGCACCAGCAGAACATCACCCGAGTTGAGTTTAACATTTGGAAGGTCGCTCATGATGTATTCACCCTTGCGCCTTACACCTATAACATTAATATTATATTGTGCCCTGAAGCCTGCATCCTTCAGCATGCGGTTAACAAGGTTTGAGGTAGGAAGAATAACAATCTCCGCGATGCCTATCTCATAGAAGTCAAGCACCTTGCCCTCATTTTCCTCATCCACATTGTCTGCCTCCGGCACAAGTGCGAAGTCTCGTGCGAAGCGTTCTGCCTCCGCCTTATCGCCTGTAATAAATATTATGTCATCCTCTTCCAGGCATGTCTCCGGTCCTGCGAGTTTCTGCTCAATGTTTTTCAGTAGCCCTTTCTGCCTGTTTCTCTCATGTCTCACCTCTATTATGGCAAGACCGTAACGGTTGTGTATATCTATCTCGGCTATTGTCCGTCCTCTCAAGGCTGAGCGTGCGTCAACCCTGAAACGTGTAAGCATATCACCAAGCCTGTATTCTTCTACAAGCTGTGTAAGACTCTTGCCCTGCTTGCCGCCTTTCTTGTCTCCCGCGTTCCTGCCTTTCAGGAACCACTTGCTCAATGGCAGCAACACCAGGATACCAATAACCAGCGCCACAAGTCCTACAGGTGTGAACGAGAAGAACGACAACGGCTCAAAGCCATTATCTGCCAACGACTGTTGTATCACAAGGTTGGGCGGTGTACCTATAAGTGTCAGCATTCCTCCAAGACTGCTTGCAAAGGCAAGAGGCATAAGCAGACGGCTTACGTTTGTACCTGCGCTTGCCGCCATACTGACAACAATAGGCAGCATAAGCGCCACCGTTCCGGTATTGCTTACAAAGGCACCGATGAACGAAGTGACAAGAACAACAAGCAGAAACAGCTTTGTCTCACTGTTGCCTGCCATACGCATTATCTTTCCGCTTATCATCTTGGCAAGTCCTGTCTGAAGAACAGCTCCGCCAACAACGAACAAGCCCACCATCATGATAACCACCGAGTTTGAGAATCCCGACAACGCCTCTTCGGGTGTCAGTATTCCGAACAGCAGAAGGGCTATAAGAGCCGACAACGCCACAAGGTCCGACCTTATCTTACCCACGGCAAACAGCGTTGCTGTTATAGCCAATATTATTAATGTTGTATACATCATATCAGTACTGTTTATACACTTTCACGCAGCGTGCCACATCAGAACATGTACTGTTTCACTTCATGCGGCACGCCAATGAATACAAACGAAAATTTCTACAAAGTTAAGAATAAAATAATGTGTAAATGAATAAATATGACATTTTTACTATCATTTAACAATCATCATGGTTATTATCGTGAGGAGAGATGCCGCTTATTTGGAACATTTTCATGATTCGCTAATGTGGCATAAGGATTTTTTGATAATTTTGCATCGCATATATAATAAGGTGCAGGTTTATACCTGACAGCAAAATGACGAAACAACAACTGATATGGAACATAACATATTCACCGAAAGGATAGCGAGGGAACTGAATATTCCGGAGAAATCGGCAGACAACACCATAAAACTGCTTGACGAGGGATGCACCATTCCCTTCATAAGCCGATACCGCAAGGAGAGGACAGGCGGTCTTGACGAGGTACAGATTGCCGGCATAATGAGTCTTTATGAGCGGATGAGGGAGATTGCCAAGCGTAAGGAGACTGTCATCAAGACAATATCTGAGCAGGACAAACTTACAGATGCCCTGCACAAACGTATAAACGAATGCTGGGACGCCACAGAACTGGAGGACATCTACCTGCCTTTCAAGCCCAAACGCAGAACAAAGGCACAGGCGGCACGCGAGATGGGGCTTGAGCCTTTGGCTGACATCATAATGCTTCAGAGGGAGCAGCGCATTGAGGATGTGGCAAAACGTTTTGTAAGGAAGGAGGTGGCCGATGCCCAGTCTGCCATAAAAGGTGCTCAGGACATAATAGCGGAGACAGTCAGCGAGGATGAGCGCTCACGCCAGCAATTGAGAAACGCTTTCAGCCGTGAGGCTTTAATAACGTCAAAGGTGATAAAGGCGAAAGCAGACTCAGAGGAGGCGGCAAAGTATTCCGACTATTTCGACTGGAGCGAACCACTGAGAAAGTGTTCGTCGCACCGTCTGCTGGCAATGCGCCGTGGAGAGAAGGACGGCATACTGCGCATATCCATAACAGTTGATGACGAGGAGTGCACAGCAAGACTTAAGCGCCATTATGTAAGAGGATACGGCAAGTGCAGCCAGCTGGTGTCTGAGGCTGTTGACGACGGATACAAACGTCTGCTGAGACCAGCCATAGAGAATGAGTTTTCGGCTGTCAGCAAGGAAAAAGCCGACAACGAGGCAATTGGAGTGTTTACGGAGAACCTGCGCCAGTTGCTTCTGTCCGCACCTCTTGGACAGAAGCGCGTGATGGGCATTGACCCTGGATTCAGGACGGGATGCAAGGTGGTATGCCTTGATGCTCAGGGAAATCTCCTGCACAACGAGGCAATATTCCCCCACCCTCCTGCCGGACGACCGAAACAGGCTGCGGCTCAGATAGAGGCTATGCTCAGGAGATACGACATTGAGGCTATTGCCATTGGCAACGGAACGGCAAGCCGGGAGACCAAGAACTTCATCACTTCCATGGTAGGCTCATTGGCAGACAACGGAAGGGGTAACGGTTCTGCCTGTCAGAGTCCTGCCATATACACCGTGAGCGAGGACGGAGCGTCGGTTTATTCGGCATCAAAGATTGCGCGTGATGAGTTCCCCGACAAGGACGTAACCGTGAGAGGGGCTGTCTCAATAGGCAGAAGACTTATGGACCCTCTGGCGGAACTTGTAAAGATTGACCCCAAGAGCATTGGCGTGGGGCAATATCAGCACGACGTGGACCAGGCGAAACTGAAGCGGAGCCTTGACCAGACGGTGGAGAGTTGTGTGAACACGGTTGGCGTGAACCTGAACACAGCCAGCCTGCATCTGCTTACTTACATAAGCGGTCTGGGACCTACGCTGGCCAAGAATATCGTGAACTACCGGCGCGACAATGGTGCTTTCAGCAGCAGGGCACAACTGAAGAAGGTGCCGCGACTGGGACCGGCGGCATTTGAGCAATGTGCTGGATTCCTGCGAATACCGGGCGGAAGGAATCCTTTGGATAACACGGCGGTGCATCCTGAGAGTTATCACATCGTGGAACAGATGGCTAAGGACTGCCGTTGTACTGTGGCGGAGCTTATTGCCGACAGCGGAAAGCGCAACAGCATAGACATTAAGAGATATGTAAGCAAGGAGACAGGCCTGCCTACGCTCAACGATATAATGAGCGAACTTGAGAAACCGGGCCGTGACCCGCGCGAGAAGATAGAGACATTCGAGTTTGACAGGAATGTAAACACCATGGACGACCTTCGCGAAGGGATGGTGTTGCCGGGCATCATCACCAACATCACCAACTTCGGGGCATTCGTTGACATAGGCGTTCATCAGGACGGACTGGTGCACATCTCGCAACTTGCCGACCGCTTCGTAAGCGATCCCACACAGGTTGTAAGGCTTCATCAGCACGTAAAGGTGAGAGTTGTCGAGGTGGACAACAGAAGGAAACGCATATCTCTGTCAATGAGGGGATTATAGAAGCGGCGGCTTCGCCTGCATAAGTATGTCACTTTCGGGTGCTAAGTATGGCATTTAGACATCGTAAGTATGCCACTTAGCATTCAAAAGTGACATACTTATGGAATGCCGCCTTTATTACCTTTATCAATTTAGCATCAGCCTGTAATTTACATATCAAATACTACATGACGATTTCATAGAAATATGAACGTCTTTTCATTACTAAAAGGATATTTTTTACATATAAAAGATGTCTGTTTAACAACTATTTACTACCTTTGCACCGTCAAAAGACATCTCAACGTTTTCAGAAAATCTATGCCGGTATATACGGTTTATCCGCAAGCCGGATATTGAGAAGAAGGATAATTTGATTTAAGGTAAAAATAACTACAAAAGAACAACTGCGAAACAAATCCATGCATGATGCTGCGCAAGGTCTGATTTATCAGAGCTCCTGGTGTCGGTATTTTGTATTTTACGGCATTTAGTGCCGCTGATATGCTGTATCCGTCATATTAAAACGAGCAAGGACGGTATGGCTGGGCACAAGGCAATGCCGCATGGGACAAGGAAAGAAAATAAAAAGATAATAAAATCAAACAAACATGTTCAGAAGACTAATTTCTATTTTGGCCTTCGCTGCGGTTACTGTATGTGCCGGCGCAGAAGGTTACAAGGTGGCATTTAAGACCGAGAATACTATTGTCTTTGCCACAATTACTCAGGATGCAAATTCGGATAAGTCGTTGGCAGATGCAGTGTCCGAAGTAAACAATTATGCTGATTATCAAGGCAATCCAGTAAGCGTACACGAGACGACTATCGTGGGCAGCATAAGCGATGATGACATGGCAGCACTGAGTGGTCTCACATCGGTAAGAATCAACTTGTCGGAGGCGGTATGTGATATAAGTAAGTTACAGAAAGGTAATGCCAACTATATCATTCTGCCTGACAGACTGAGCAAGGATGAGGTTAACGAGATAGGCACAAACTTCAACGCCGTGGCATCAAAGAAGGCTGTTACAGAGAAACAGACGAAATGGGTATATGACAATGATGTTATCTATGAGGGACAGCCTGTGGAAAGCAATGGCGTTTATACCGGTACTGTGAAGGCAACCGTAGAGTTGACAAAAACAAGCGAGAGCTATCAGATGAATGGTTCTGAATACAATGGCAAGGTGTTTGTTGATGACAAAGGCACTTGCTATGGTATAAGCGACGAGAACCAATTAGTAGAACTGACCGTAGAGCAGGGATATACCTATAATAATTATGGAACGACAGTAAAGTACACCGGCGAGGTTGCAGAGGTTGAAGGAAAGTATTATGGTGTTGTTAATCCTTCTGAAGTACACGAACTTACATACGACCAGGAAGTAACATATACATACACCAACGGCAATAATAAATGTGCATGGCTGGGGAATGTATATAATAACGGAGCGTTTGTGTTCTTCACGGGTGGAAAAGAATATGAGGTTACAACAAGTAATTTCTATACATATTATAATAATGGTAATAATATATTCGAGGGCGACCTGACACGCACTGATGCCAACGGCAATGTTTATGGCAATGTAGGAGGAGAAAAGGTAAGCCTGACAGAAGAGGAAGCATATTATTACGACAATGGTACACAACTATATACCGGTGCTACAAGACAAGATGCAGTAGGAAATTTATACGGCAATACTGGAACTCCAGTAAATTTGATTATAAAAGAAGGTTTTGTTGATAACAACAACCAAGTATTTACAGGATTGTTTAGACAAGACGGCAATACTTATTATGGTGTTTCCGGAACTCAAAAAACAATTTCAAGAGAGCAGAATGCTTATACATACACAGACAACTATAGTAATACATATATATACGATTCCGGATATATCACAAAAGACAACAAGGGAAACGTAGGCGGAACATTTTATGAGATGCACACCGTAGTAAAAGATGAGCTATATTTCTACTATGACGCAGGATTCTCTTGTTATTACGATGGTGAGGTTACAGAAGAAGGGGGTAATTATACAGGAATTATAGACGGACAAACAGTTTACCTCTACAAATATGACAAGAACACTCTCAACTATTATATAAATAATGAAAGAAATATTATTTACGAGGGAGACATTTATTACAAAGGAGAAACTCCTTACGCTTGCTTATATGGATCTCCATATCCCTTAACCGAAGCAGAGAACGTAATGTATTATGAGGACAATGGGAAAAAGATTGTTTACACTGGGCATATATACCGTAGCCAAGACACTAATGACACAAATGAATATGGAGTAATTTGGTTTAATGAATGGGAAATCAAAAAAGCCACACTTTATTATTATAACGAAACAAGATATACCGGGAATATCTATTATGATGCCGAAGATAATATCATAGGATTCATTAACAGCTATGAAGTACAACTTACAAAAGGTATTAGATATTATTATACAGATGCACAGAGTAATAAAGTAACATATTCTGGCAGCATTTACACTCAGGATACAAATATCTTTGGCTTCATCGGTGGTACTGAATACCAACTTACATATCAGGAGAACGGGAAATACTACATTGACGAGAACGGGGAAAAAATCATTTGCAGCAATGGCGTAAATTATACCCTCATCTCCATTGACGGCAAATATGCTTATGTCGGCGGAACTGCTACAGCACTTACCGTCAACGACCCGGCTCTGATATGCAATACATATACAGACAACAATGGCAGAACTGTGATATATGAAGGCAGGATATATGGTGGAAATACCGCATACATCGGCGGAACAGAAGTGGAACTGACCTACGGAGACATATATATGAACGGTGAGAACATGTATACTGGCTATCGCACCTCTGATAACAAATATGGATATACTGGCTCTTTCACACAGCTTACAACAAACTTCACATATACTTATACCGACCCTACAGACGGAACAGAAAAGGTACATACATCTACATCATATCTTGAGACTCTTGATGTGGACAGAACAGTTACTCTTACATCTAAGGAGGTTGACGTACCTACAGGTAAGCTTCATCTTACAGCATACGTAAGTGTGCCAGGCTCTTTGCGTAAGACACTGGAATACTGGGGAGCACTTGGTAATAATACTGTATATCACTTTGGCGTTGGAAACGTAACCGAATTGACAATCTCTGGAGACCTCAAAGGCTCGGACATCGCTAACGGCAACAATTTCATAAATGAGGAGGGTCATGCGCTTATATATAATGGTTCTGTGCAAGCAGAAGGACAGACAAGCGCAACAGGTTCCATTGCTGCCATTTCCGGTGCTACTCTGACATATATAGACCTGAAAGATGCGGTGTTTGAGACTCAGACAGACATGAACCTTCAGTTGCTTGCAAGCGGAAATAGCATAAAAACCGTTATACTGCCTGTAAGTGAGAAGATGACGCTTATACCGGATAACTGCATGAACAACTTCTCACAGCTGACAGAATTATGCATACCTTATAACTTTGAGGAGATTGGCTCTGCTGCTTTCTATAATACAGGAATATCTCATATCTACACAACAGACCCTAATGAGGATATTATTGTGGATCATGGAGATAGCACTCTTACTTTCTCGGCAAACCTGAAATGGATACATTCAAAGGATCCAGGAGGACATGTTACATTCTTCGGTGGAGGTATGGACAAAGTAAAAGAGGTTTACGTGCTTGCAGAAAAGGCGCCTAAGTGTGACGCTTACTCATTCCAAGGTCCTATGACCTGCGGAAACAATGGATTCGCCGGAAATCTTTCACACCCTATAGGAAGACATAATTACGTGAATAGCCAAAAACAGATTTCTGTACTCCACTATCCTACTTCTTGTACAACGGAGGAGGCACAGAACTATACAGACATAACACGCAAGTACACACTTGTGGATGAGGTTGGCGGAATTGACGGACGAGGAAAGTCATTGATGTGGCCACGTCATGCCGAGTTCTGGCGTTCTTACCAGCAGGCAATCAACGGATATATATGGGGTGCATGGCGTGAGTATCCAGACAATGGTGTGACAACAGAGGTAATCTCTGAATTAGCAACCGCAAAACAATACGGCATCAACGAGAGTCTGACATATAATAAGGAGGACTATCAGGGCTGGCATGAGTTTGTGCTTGTTGGAAACAACAACACCCGCGACTTTGACCCACAGGAAGAGAATACTCAGTTCGTACAGCGCGACTGGTACACTCTGTGTGTTCCTTACGACCTGACAAAGTCACAACTGCTTGCCACACTCGGCATTAAGGCTAACACCGGAGGTGGCACGAACTATGTTACTATGCTGAAGGGTGATGAAGTAACGGTTGAAGAAGACCTCTATCCAGACGTTAGAACACTGACACACGTCTCTCGCTCTATGAACAGAAAGATGGTTACACTGCACTTAAGCAAGCCTCTGCTTAACAATAGCGATGGCAACAATTATGATGTAGTGATAACAGAGGAAACCGGACAAGGCTTTGAATACAATACACTTGAGGGCGACGATCCTGTTGTTATGCGAGGCGGACACCCTTATCTTGTGAAATGCTATATACCAACAGAGTGGAATGAAAAGATTAAGAACCTCGGTATGTACATAATGGCTGTTGCCGAGTCGGCAAATCACGCTGCGACAGAGGCTGGTAAAGAGGCGCCATACAAGTTTGGAGACTGTACTGTTCAGGCAACAGGCGGAAGCATAATGCTTCCTTGTATCAAGCATAAGATTCATGCGCTTAACGCTGACTCTGAAGAAGATGCTACAACGGAATACAGATATACATACGAGGATACAAACAAGGAGACACCGGCTTTATATCACTTCATTGGTACATACGCACAAGAGATGGTGCCGCAATATGGATATTATTTGGGAAAGAGCAAAAGCACAGGTGAGCATAAGTTCTTCAGAACAACGAAGACCACAACAAGCTGGAACCCATACTCTGCAGTTATTGTCGGATTGTCAGATCCTGAATATGAGAATCTGGACGGAACACTGACTAATCAAGGTGGAAACTTCAGCGACGTGTCTATAAAAGCAAACAACGACAACGACCTTATAATTCTTGCTGGTGAGACTGATGATCCGTCTCTGGCTGGCAAGGCCCTGACACTTGACTTTGACAAGGGTGCTGACGAAGGAACAACAGACGGTATTGTTGACGTGGAGGCAGTGAGACCTACAGTCAAAGACAATAAGGTTTATAATCTGAACGGTGTTTATGTTGGCGACAACCTTTATGACCTGCCAAAGGGAATATATATCGTTAACGGCATGAAACACGTTGTAAGATAATAAGACAAACAAACGATTCCATAAAACATAGATGATATGAAAAAGGAATATATAAAGCCTGCAACAAAAGAAATAAACGTATTATATGCAGGTTGCTTGATGGAAAGCAGTGGCCATAATTGGGAACCCGACGGTGAAGGTACCCCAGAGGGTGGCAATGAAGAAGATGCTGACGATGGCGGTTCACTATCAAAAGGCGAGACCATCTGGGGCGACACCTCATGGGACGACTTTGAAGATTAAATAGCTACTCTGCTGAACATTAAACATAAGGCGGAAGCCTTCGGAATACTCAACCAGTACTCTGAAGACTTCCGCTTTTTTATACTGCTGATATATCATGGAGATACACCACACACCCCATTCTGCTTTATGCCTAAGCAGGATATGTTTAATGGCTGAACGGGATACGCTTAATGGCCGAACGATATGTGCTTAATGGCTGAATGCGATGTGTTTAATACTTATACGGAATGTATCTGATGCCCAACGCACAACGCTTCATAATTTGATGCAGAATGGCTGTATGTACAACCGAAAGCTGAACTTATCTTATCACGACATTCAGAACCACAATCTGACGTTCTATTAAGCCATGTTACGCAACTGTTATAAGCAGAACATACGGCTGTGCTCCTGTCTCATTAAGAACTAATGCTATTGCCAACAACACTGAGCATGGAAGACATCTCACCTCGAATGAATTACAAAGAGAGAGCAAAGCGCAGGGCATGGAAACTCAATGCATACAGAATGGGAATTGTAAACACATTGAATGGAGCCTTCAAACGCATTGAATGGAGCCTCCAAACGCATTGAATAGAGCCTTCAAACGCATTGAATGGAGCCTCCAAACACATTGAATAGAGCCTCCAAACACATTGAATGGAGCTTGCAAGTAGGTAGGATGGAACGGCTTGTGCGCATAATCTTAATACTTTGGACCCCAGGCCCTACCCTCACAACTGTATAATACCACATAAAAAAGCGGTGACAAGCCGAAGCCCATCACCGCAAAGTCACCACATTGTATAATTTATTCACCTTTCGGTCTTGTTTAAGATTCCTCGTCCCACTCATCAAATCCCCATGGATCATAATCTTTTGCCAACGAGCCAAAATCATCTGTATAATCACCATCTTCACATCCACCTATACTTTCCTGAAACTGATTGTTGGAAGTGAGGCCGCCATGGTCTGTATAAGCATCACCTGAGCTTAGCATCAGATTTCCATCCATGAACAGTGATGTTACATTTATTGCCGGAGCTATATACTTTCTTTTCATCGTATTATGCTTACATTTATTGATTTATCTTCGGACTTAAGCTATGTGCCGATATAAATTTAGCGATATCCAAGAATGTTATTTAACGATGATTTTCTTTCCGTTTACTATGTACAGACCCTTTGAAAGGCTTGATACATCACTGTTGTGTGCGTCCACAAGTTGACCGCAAATATTATATACAGGAGAGTTTGTATCAGAATTATCGTTTCCTGCTATTATCTCCACGTCATCAATGCCTGTTGTAGCATCGTCTTCTGTACCGAACAATGAGCCCATAGCCTTTGAAGATGATGTGTTTCCACCGAAGAAAGCATTGTGATCGGCAGCTCCCTTTGTTGTCTGAACAACGGATGTATATGGATTCCAGCGTCCTGTATTGTCAAGACGGAAGAAGAATTTATGCGGACCGTCAACAGAACTCTTGCTGAGGAAGTAAGAATACTGCTCCATGGTTACAAAGTTCTTCACACTCTTTGACACAGGAAGTGAGCTATAATTGCCCACAAACATGTAACCATGCTCGTTGTCTACATCACTTGCCGGATAGAGTGTTGTTGGTATCGGAGAGCCGTCAACAACCTGATAATTAGAGAATTTCAGACTTGATGTGGCTGGTTTGTCATTGGTTGGATGAATCATATAAGAGACATGTGCCTCTATAACTATATCATCTGCACCCTTATCTGACACCTGGCAAACCTCTTCCTTAAACTTAAGGATAAGCTTACGGTTAACCTCGTCGCGTACAACATCGCTGAACATACACACTTCTGTACCTTCACCAAATGCTGTCTCCACCTGCTCCTTGGTCATATTGAACGGAACACAAAGTGTCCACCACTTTCCGCCGATGATGCTTCCGAACTCCCAATCAAGAGTGCTGTTCTGATTAGCATCGTATGCAACGAGAACAAACTTGTGAAGTCCCTCATACTTATCAGCGTCGTATGTTGTAACACCGTCATCAAGATAGCCATTCTCCGCCTGATTGTAAGCGTTGCCAAACTCTGCATGAGTAGGCCACATGAGGTCGGTACCTACGTATTTGTCTTGCAAAGAGTAATCACGTGTGATATCTGTGAATGCCTTACGGTAAGTGATATATGGCTCTTCCTGCTTCAACAGCTCTGGTCTGAGGTGAAGCATTCCAAAGTATCCGTTCTCCTTGTGATAGTTCTCACGTGAGGCAACACCTCTCGCAATATCTCCATCTGCTCCCGGCTCAAAACCGTTCTCACCATAATATGTGGTTTTGTCGAATGCATCCGGAGCAACCACAGGTGGTACTATTCCTGTGAAATATACATCCTTGATACGTGTAAGACCAAACGCTGACTCACCAATATACTCAATACCAGCAGGGAAAACGATAGAGGTCATCACCTCCTGGAAACCATTAAAGGCGTATGCCTCAATACGTTTCAGTGTGCTTGGCAGTGTGATGCTTGACAAAGCTGGTGCAAAACCTTTGTTCTCAAACTTGAAACATGACTCGCCAATAACAGTAAGTCCTTCTGGAAGTACTATTGATTTAAGCTTAGGAAGTGCCATGAACGCAGCCTTACCAAACTCAAGTTCTACATTAGGATTGTGATTTACAAAATCTACAGATGAAAGACTTGTACAGTTCTCAAAGCATCCCTCACCTACATATGCAAGACTTCCGTCTATTCCTTCCTCACCGATAGTGATAGAAACAAGTTTCTCTCTTCCTGCGAAAGCTCTTGCATCAAGAGTGCTATAGCTGGCAGGAACTACAATTTCCTCAACATTACTGAATGTATGTAGTGCATGATTAGGAACGCTTTTGTTATCTCCGCTGATTTCCGGGAACACAAAACGCTTGATATTGCTTATTGGCTGCCATACATACCAAGAGTCGGCACCTTTGGCAAATGTTGAGGAACCTCCATCACTCCAACCGCCAATGTTCATAGCTGTTGAGATCTTATCTATATAGACACCAGCCATATCAAGATTTATGTCAGCGCTTTTCTCACTTATGGCATTCATAAGCACATGAACATCGGCATCGTTTACGTTGCCTCCACCAGTAAGTTGAATGGTTGTTGCTGAGCCAATGGCATCCGCCAGAGACACTTGTGCACGTGCACAACTTTTGGCATAAAGCTGACCAGCCTCTCCCTTAATCTCAATTGTTGCTACATCTTTGTCGACTGAAACATTAACCTGTGCACTTGCATTAACAGAGAATGCGAAGCACATCATCAAAAATGATAATTTCTTCATTGTTCTTTTTACCTTTTCCCTTAAATGTCCATGAACTTTAAAGTATCATGAACTTAGTAAAACATTAGTAGTAGTATTTTCTTTAGTTTGTTATGACCGATATAACATCAGTCGGTTACCGTCCGTAGGATTCTCTTTTTGAATTCTAATACCTTTTTGTCCTTTTATTGAGTTATCCAACGAAAAGTGCGGCAAAGATAATAAGATTATTTTACCTACAAAACTTTTTGATACTTTTTTTCGCAATAAAACTACATATTTATTATTTTTCCATTTTTCTGCGACACAATGTCATAAATATCAGCAGTTTACGAATAAACGACAGATTGTAAGTAAAATAGAAGAATAATGCGATGACAGATGACACATCAAATACAAATTCACACTATTTCGTTGATTGCTCTGACAATATGCTTATATATCATCACTTACAACACATTTAAGGCCGAAAAAGCGACTAATTGATGACAAAACAGAATTCATTTGAGCATGAATGCAAATGTATATACAAAAAAAGAGCCGTGACAAAAGTCACAGCTCTTCCTACTATAATTAAGGTATTATTACTTAACCTTCTCTACAATAGCCTTGAAAGCCTCTGGGTTGTTTACAGCGAGGTCAGCAAGAACCTTACGGTTGATCTCAATACCAGCCTTGTTCAAAGCACCCATCAATACAGAATAGCTCATTCCCTCAAGACGTGCAGCAGCATTGATACGCTGAATCCACAAAGCACGGAATGTACGTTTCTTGTTACGACGGTCACGATATGCGTATGTAAGACCCTTCTCCCAAGTGTTTTTGGCTACTGTCCAAACATTCTTCCTAGCTCCATAGTAGCCGCGAGTGAGCTTTAAAATTCTTTTACGTTTTGCTCTTGAAGCAACGTGATTTACTGATCTTGGCATAATTTTGTAACTTTAAAATGTTTGACAATAGGATTAACGGAGACACAACAATTCACGAACCTGCTTAACATCGCAAGTATCTACAAGAGTCTGATGAACGAGATTACGCTTCTGCTTCTTTGTTTTCTTAGTCAGAATGTGACTGTGGTAAGCATGATGTCTCTTAATCTTACCTGTACCGGTGAAACGGAATCTCTTCTTTGCACCGGAATTTGTCTTTTGTTTTGGCATTTTTTTAATGTTTTAATTAGTTATTTATTAGTAGTGGCAACGTATATACCAGGACGTTACGCACTTTTGTCTCATTCACAACGGAAGTTATTAATCTTCCTCTGTCAGCTTTTTAAGTGCCTCGGCACTTATCTTTGCATTTGCCAACAAGCCACCATTACCTGTTGTGGCATTGTCAGACTGCTTGGCTGCAGCCTCTGCCTCACGACGTTCACGGTCCACTTTCTGCTGGCTTTTCTTTGCCACACCTGCTTTCTTAGGGCTTACGTATAGGAACATCTTCTTGCCTTCAAGCGACGGCATTGACTCAACTTTACCGAATTCCTCCAAATCATTAGCAAAACGCAGCAACAGAACCTCTCCTTGCTCCTTAAACAGGATTGAGCGTCCACGGAAGAAAACGTAAGCACGTACTTTGTTTCCCTGCTCAAGGAACTCTTTGGCATGCTTAAGCTTGAAGTTATAGTCATGCTCATCAGTCTGAGGACCGAAACGTATTTCCTTCACTTCCTGCTTCACTTGCTTCTGTTTCAGTTCCTTTGCACGTTTCTTCTGCTGATAAAGGAATTTTGAATAATCGATAAGACGACAAACAGGCGGCTGGGCATTAGGTGATATTTCAACCAAATCCACACCCTGACTACGTGCCATATCTAAGGCCTGACGTGTGGACACTACCATTGAACCATCCTCACCTACAAGGCGAACTTCTTTTACACGTATCTGTTCGTTAACGCGATAATTGTTGTTTTTGTCGTTCTTCATCCAACTATTTTATAATTTGCGGCTGCAAAGTTAGTACTTTTGGATGAAATGCCAAAATAAAACAGCGGTTATTTTCACTATGAATCATCAAGAATGCACTGAAAACCACGCAAATAAGACTTACAAGAGACACAATATTTAATATAATAGGTATTTCTGACGCCATACGCACTATAGTATAAGGTGAATAATTGCGAAAAGCCTGCATGACAAAATCACGTCTCATAGTCCTCATACTTGAAAAAAGATTGTTTTTTTTGGCCCTTTTCTTTCGTAACTCAAGGAAGAAATAGTAATTTTGCAAGCATTATGAATATAGGTTTCAATAACGAGAAATATCTTAAGATACAGTCTGAACGTATCAAAGAACGTATCGCACAATTTGGCGACAAGTTGTATCTTGAATTTGGTGGTAAACTGTTTGATGATTTTCACGCAAGCCGTGTACTACCTGGTTTTCTTCCTGACAGTAAGTTGCGTATGCTTCTGCAACTGAAAGAATACGCTGAGATTGTGATGGTTATCAGTGCCATTGACATTGAAAAGAACAAAATGCGCAGTGACCTTGGTATAACTTACGACGAGGATGTTCTACGCATGCGTACAGAGTTTGAAAATGTCGGACTGTACACAGGTGGTGTGGTTATTACCCACTACAACGGACAAGCAAGTGCTGACGCATATCGTTCACGACTTGAAAGACTTGGAATAAAGGTATATTATCATTATACCATTGACGGATATCCAAATAACGTGGCATTGATAGACTCTGACGAAGGATTCGGAAAGAATGACTATGTTGAGACATCACATCCGTTAGTTGTAATAACAGCCCCAGGACCGGGAAGTGGCAAGATGGCAGTGTGCTTAAGCCAACTATACAACGAGAATAAAAGAGGCGTAAAGGCAGGATATGCAAAGTTTGAGACATTCCCCGTATGGAACCTACCTTTGAAGCATCCTGTAAACATGGCATACGAGGCTGCCACTGCAGACCTCAACGACGTAAACATGATTGACCCATTCCATCTGGAGGCTTACGGAAACATTGCAGTTAACTACAACAGGGATATTGAGATATTCCCTGTGCTTAACGCATTGTTTGAAGGGATATATGGCGACAGCCCATACAAGTCACCAACAGACATGGGAGTAAACATGATTGGTTTTTGCATGGATGCAGAGGACGTATGTTGCAATGCTGCCAGGGAAGAAATAATAAGAAGGTATTATTATGCTCTATGCAAACTTGCAGAGAAGGGAGATAATGAGAATGAGGTGAACAAGATTGCCCTGATACTAAAGCAGGCAAAACTTACTACCGAATACAGAAGGACAACTGTTGCGGCACATGAGAGAAAAGAATTATCTCAGAGCGCAGCTGCGGCAATAGAGCTTCAGGATGGAAGCATCATCACTTCACGCTCAAGTTCATTACTTGGACCAAGTGCAGCCCTTCTGCTTAATGCAATTAAATATCTTGCAGACATTCCGCATGACAAAAAACTGATACCCGAAGAACTTATTGCTCCTATACAGAAGACAAAGGTGGAATATCTTCACGGCCACAACCCTCGTCTTCACACTGACGAGGTGCTGGTTGCATTGTCATTGCTAAGTAATCATGATGAGGACTGCAGAAAGGCTTTAGACCAGCTACCAAAACTATGTGGTTGTCAGGTACACTCAACTGTTATGCTGAGCGAAGTTGACAGAAAAATCTTCAACAAGCTTGGAATTGGTCTCACATGCGACCCCGTGCGTAAGACAAAATAACGAAAGACTGACACACACATCTTGTGTGGCTGATAACCCAAACACTGAATACTTTATAATACTAATGAAATAAACATGAGAAAGATAATCATCACAGTGGCACCAGTCTGCCACGTCGGAAAAGAGATTCCTGCAGAATGCAAGAATCCACTCAGCCCGGAAGAGATAACAGAAGATGTTCTGAATTGTTTCAAGGCCGGTGCCTGCGAAGTACACCTTCACACAAGAGATCTCAAAGGTGAACAGACATTTGAGCTTGACGTATTCAAAGACACAATACGCATGATACGTGAGAAATCCGACATGATTATCCAGGGCTCAACAGGTGGTTTGTCGTCACTCACATTGGAAGAGAGATGTGTCTGCCTTAACGTTCCAGAGGTTGAGGTTGCGTCATTAAACATGGGTTCTGTGAACTTCGGAGAGACTGTATATGTAAACACCATGCCTGAACTACGCTATTGGGCAAAACGTCTTGACGAGACTAACACAATTCCTGAAATGGAGTTCTTCGACCTCAGCCATGTAGAATGTGCCACACGTCTTGCAAATGAAGGGGTTGTACATCGTCCGCTTCACTATAACTTCTGTGTTGGTCCGGGCAATAGCAGCAACTTGTCTGCAACTGGACGTAACCTTGCTATGCTGACAAGCCTTATGGAGCCAGGATGCTCATGGGGTATTACGCATGACTCCATGCAGGACTTCTCTATGTTAGCTTGTGCAATAGGCATGGGTGCTAACACTGTAAGAGTTGGATTCGAGGACAGTTTCTACTATGCTCCGGGAAAACGTGCCAAGACTAATGCGGAATTGGTTGAGAGACTTGTTGAGCTTATCAGAGCCATGGGATGTGAGCCTGCTACACCTGCTGAAGCACGTGCCATGCAAGGTATCCCACAACTGGCTGCCGAATAACAACCACCTTGACGCATCAAGGGAAGAAGCACCTATGCTTGCTACTGGTTATTTAAAAGCACAAATGTTTTTCCAGAACTAATAATCACGATATTATGATTTGCAAACACAACAACATAAGAATAGTTGTACTTGATGATGACCCTACAGGAATACAAACAGTACATGGGTGTCTCTTGGTAACTGAATGGAACAAGGAACAGATAAGAGAGGCGTTCAGACATGAGCAACCATTCTTCTATATCCTGACTAATACCCGTGCAAAG
>JAFQGS010000076.1 GCA_017415455.1 Prevotella sp. | reverse complement strand
TATGTGGAGAAGCCGCTGGCGGCTAACTATGATGACTGTATTCGTATCAATAGAGTAAGCGAGCAGACGGGCGTTCCCTGCTTTGTTGCCTACTACAGGAGATATCTTCCATACTTTCAGCATGTGAAATCAATAATTGAGGATGGCGTCATTGGCAAGGTGCTTAACGTGCAGATAAGACTGGCATGCCCGCCGAGAGACCTTGACTACAACAAGAAAGAGCTGCCTTGGAGACTGCAACCGGATATTGCCGGAGGTGGATATTTCTATGATTTGGCACCGCATCAGCTCGACTTCCTTCAGGAGCTGTTTGGCGTCATAACAGAAGCTCATGGCATGCATGCCAACAGGGCTAACTTGTATGATGCGGAAGACAGTGTCAGCGCCTGCTTCAAGTTTGAAAGTGGCATCCCGGGGAGTGGCTCCTGGTGTTTCGTCTGTCATGAAGAGGCAAGGGATGACCGTATAGAGATTGTCGGCGACATGGGAATACTCAGTTTCTCTGTATATGACTATGAGCCTATAACGTTGATAACCAACGAAGGGACAAAATCACTTACTGTACCCAATCCTCCTTATGTGCAGTTGCCAATAATCAAGTCTGTAGTGGAGGATTTGCAGGGTATTGGGAAATGTACATGTACCAGCACGTCTGCAACACCAGTAAACTGGGTTCTTGACAGAATACTTGGTAAGTTTTAACTATCTGAAATATTCAACTATCTGTCATGTCGCTCAGAAGTGTTATCATATCAGCCTTGCTCGCATCAGTCCTTGCGGCTTATGCGTCAACAGACTCTCTGGCAAACGCTTCGGAGCAGCAGCTCTTGTGCTCTGACTCAATAGCGACAACGGGCAAACAACCCGTGTCAGCGCTGACAAACGACACATCAGAGGTAAGAGTGAAGAAGAATACCATCTTCCGACGCATTGGAAGGGCGTTTACAAAAGTATTCAAGGATTTTAATGACCCGGACACAAACTATATTGTACCACAGAAGTACAATTACACTTTCATGGTACAAAACACCAATACTTACGAGATTTATAAGATAAAGAGCAAGTCGGGACAATCAATAACCTTCGCTCCACGTCCTACGGTGAAGATAGGTCCGTATATAGGATGGCGATGGATATTTCTTGGATACACCATAGACGTTGGACACATGAATGAAGGTCATAACAAGAAACAGTTTGACCTGAGTCTTTATAGCTCCATGCTTGGCATTGACCTTTATTACCGGAAGGCAGGCAACAACTATCGCATACGGCGTGCGGATGTCGGCTCAAGCGAGGTAAACAAGGCCTTGAAGGATATGGAGTTCTCCGGACTGAATGTGAATATTAAAGGATTCGACTTGTATTATATCTTTAACCATAAGAGATTCTCATATCCTGCGGCATTCAGTCAGAGTACATGTCAGAAACGGAGCTGCGGCTCGCCACTGATAGGAATAGGATACCAGTCGCATCATATCACTCTTGACCATGAGAGTCTTCAGGAAAGAATGAATCAGCATCTTGACAACAGGTTTGAGAACTTTGAGCTGAAGCTTGACAGCGGTCTTATGTTCAACAAGATAAAATACACATCCTACTCTTTATCTGGCGGATACGCTTACAACTGGGTGTTTGCAAAAAACTGGCTTTTCGCAGCGTCGCTGTCTGTGGGAATAGGATACAAGAAGTCTGACGGTAATCTCAGAAAGGACGACTCGTTTTTCTTGAAGGATTTTAATTTTGACGATTTTAACTTCGATGGAATCGGTCGTTTCGGTATTGTATATAATAATATGAAGTGGTATGCCGGAGCAAGTACCATATTGCATTCGTACTCGTATAATAAGAGTCAGTTCTCAACGACTAATGTCTTTGGGTCGTTGAATATATATGTAGGATTTAACTTTGGAAGAAAACGATAAACAGATATGAATATCAGACTTTTTCTTATAGCAGTCACACTGATTGTCATCACCCCAGTCGTTTGTTCTGCCGACAATGTACATTATAAAAAGGAAGACAGCATAAAGGTTGTGAAACTTCTCAGGGAGGCAAGGCAACTTCCTGAGGACACAAACCTGATGATTCACTTCGGGCGCAAACTCATAGGAATACCTTATGTCGCATATACACTTGAAGTGAATGACAGAGAGAGGCTTGTTGTAAATCTCAGACAGCTCGACTGCACTACATTTGTGGAGAATGTACTTTGTCTTTCACTATGTGTGCAAAACAAAATATACGACTTTCAGGGATTTTGCAATATGCTGAGGAGCATAAGATATAAAGAGGGTAGTGCTCCGAGCTATACCAACAGGTTGCATTATTTCACGTCGTGGATTGAAGATAACAGCATGATGGGGTATTGCAAGGAGATACAAAGTCCGACACCTCCGTTTACGGCTGTCCAGACTCTGAACATTGATTTCATGACTGCCCATACGGCAAGTTACCGCATGCTGAAAGGCAATAATAAAGCCATCGGGATAATCCGTGAGACAGAGAAAGAACTGACAGGCAAGAGGTACAGATATATCCCTAAAACGTCTGTTGGCAATAATGAAATGATGAGAAAAGCCGTAAAAGATGGTGACATATTGGCGCTTACAACAAATATAAAGGGACTTGACGTACAGCATATAGGCATTGCCGTATGGCATGCAGACGGTCTGCATCTGCTTAACGCGTCAAGTATCAGGAAGATGGTTGTGGAAGAGCCGCAGACATTATACCGCTATCTCTCAGGCAGAAAGACCATGACCGGAGTCAGAGTTATACGCCCGCTTTAAACTTCTCCTGAAACATATATAATAAAGTATTCCCGCGCATGTAAGTCCGAACGGGAATGCGAACCATATACCAAGAAGTCTCCAGTTGAAGACGAATCCAAAGATATAACTCAGTGGAAGAGACACAACAAAATATGCGATAAAGGCATTTGTCATCAGCGGTTTCACAACTCTTATTCCTCTCAGGGCATTGGCGTAATTGCATTGCATACCGTCTCCGAACTGATATAACACCATCGGCAATATGACGGCACTTACTAAAAGACACACTTCAGAGTTGTCGGTGAAGAGATATCCTATATTGTCGGATAACATCCAGATAGGAACAGCCACGCACACGGCTATGAACAGTATTATATGCAAACCCGCCTTGCTGCAGTCGTAAAGTTGCTTATGGTCGTTCTGTCCGGCAAAGTAACTGACACGTACAGCGACGGCAGCCCCCATACCATAATATACCATATAGAACAATTGTGATATTGTAAGCAGAATCTGATGAGCGGCTAACTCCATAACACCGAGCCATCCAACCATTATGCCCGTAAGGCTGAATGCCGCCGTCTCCATTCCCATCTGCAAGGCAAGCGGCCATCCCAGTTTGTTATGCGCCGCAAGCTCTGACCTTTTTATCTCGCTTATCTTGAATCCCTCGCGGAATCTTATGTATTTGGATTTGCGCAAGAACAGGCAGCTAAACATCACAGCCATGAAGATACGGGACAGGAGAGTGGACAGGCCGGCACCAAGAAGACCGAGTTCAGGGAAGAATCCCACACCATATATAAGCAGCCAGTTGCAAATAATGTTCAGGATATTGCCGGACAGCATTATCCACATAGATGTCTTTGTGTCTGTTATACCGTCGGAAAACTGCCTGAAGCTGTTAAACCATAATATGAACGGCAACGACACCAGATTGATTATGAAGTATGGCCTTATGTAAGGATAAAGCTCTTCCGGCTGTCCAAGAAGACTGATATTAAAATAAACCACCGTAAGTATCAGCATCAGCAGAAGAGAAAGGCTTATGTTGGCGACAACGTTGTTTATTAACGCGATGCCTATTCCTTTGTGATCGTTCTTGCCGAACAGATTTCCCACGATAGGAGTCAGGGCGTAAGAGAAGCCCAGGGCAAAGACGATGACAAGCATGAACAAAGTGTTTACAAAGCTTGCGGCGGCCAACTCCAATGTGCTGTGATGTCCTACCATCAGCGTATCGGCAAAGCTTACTACGATGACACCTATCTGGCCTATGACAATAGGCATGCCAAGCATCACAAGAGACTTATAGTGGTTGAGATATTTACTGAAATAGTTTTTCATAATGATGTCAGACTATAATTAGTACTTACGAAACCAGTATGTTCTTAAAATAAAAAAGGTCAACATAAAAGTTGACCTTTGTACGCCTGCAGGGGCTCGAACCCTGGACACCCTGATTAAGAGTCAGGTGCTCTACCAACTGAGCTACAAGCGCATCGCTATGCATTATTTCTTAATTGCGAGTGCAAAGGTAACTCTTTTACTTTAAACCTCCAAACTTTTAAAGTGTTTTTTGTTGTTTTTTCTATAAAAAGAAGTATTGTTAATGATTTATGTCAAGTGAATCGTTGAAATATATACTTCAAGTTTAAACCTTTATAGGTTTTTCGTGTCATAAAAATAGATACATTAAATTAATTAAGATGCAGAAGATTTGTTTTCCACATTACGAAAGAGGGGAGTTTGATTCGCTGGAGGATGTTTATAAGTTCTTCAAGAATAAAAGTATGGATTGCTTTGAGTATATATTAGTGGATATCATACGTTATAATAAATGCTATAGGGATTTCCTGCGGGAGAATGGCATGGATATGCTTGTTGAACGGCTGTCCGTGGAGATTCCGCTGACAAGTATGGACAAGAGGGTAGTGGAGTATCTGTACGACTGGTGGAATATGACGGGCGGTCTGGCTGATTATAATATTCAGTGTGTTAATGTTGAAGACAAGATAACCATATATGGACATACGTTCAATGGATTGAAAGATATCCTGGAGCATTGTGAGATGAAGGGCAGGGACAACTTGTTCGGATTTGAGACATATCGTAATGACGGCAAAGGCAATGATACGGATGTTCATGTAGGTATGGTGTATGAGATGTATCCTGTCTTTGACAGTTCGGATTACAAGGACAGACGGATGTATCAGAATATTATCTTCCGCAGGAGTCCAATTGCTGGGTCAGACCTTAAGGAGGCGTTTGCGATACCGCACAAGGTGGATTTCTGCATGGTGAATGAGAGTATTCCCGACAAGTTGTTGCCGGTGTTATACTATAAAGGATACGGAAAATATATGTTGCTCGCTACAGAGTGATTGTTTGCATTTCAAAAGTATATGACTAACACCTCAAAAGTATATGACTTACACTTCAAAAGTATATTACTTTTGATGCGTAAATGGCATACTTGGCTTTTGAGAGCACTACTACTGTATTCGTAAGCATGAAATGCGTATGCAGTCTTTTACGGATACTGGGCTGAGAAGATATGAAAAGCCCCGGGAGTTTTTCGTTACTTCCGGGGCTTTCTGTGTTTAAAGAATGTATTTTTATTGACTAACCTCTGAGAGACTTATATAATAGAGGTTGCCCGTATTCTTCTTGGTAAGAACAATTTCTCCAGCCTCAACTGTCTGTGTCAGTATGCTTGAGGTAGATGTATATGCAGTTCCGTTGATTTTAATAGACGCTACCTCGCCGTCGCCGAATACGAGAGTAAGCAGCATTGGCTTTGAAACACTGAATCTAATCTCTGTCTTGCTCTCAATCTTCAGACAGGTGGTGTAGGTAGTTCCATTAACTGTTGCGCTTCCTTTGGAGTCAGAATAATTTCCGCTTACGGTGAACGCCGCATTTGAAGGTGCCTTGTCCTGGAAATGACATGCTATCTCACCGCTTATATCAGAGCCGCCGGTGTTGCCGCCACTCTCTCCACCAGTGTTGTCACCTGATTCGCCACCAGTGTTGTCTCCGCTGCCTTCGCTGCCGGTCTCACCACTTGTGGCATTCTCGTCGCCGAAGATTTTAACAAGCGAGCTCTTGTAGTTGATGAGCGCATTCTTCAACTCTGTGTCAACATCATAATTCTCATCAGTACCTGTGAAGTCCCATGTGAAATCACCATGATTGAGACGTCCAGCACCGAAGTAGCCAGTCACATTAGCTGGCACGTCTGCCGCGTCGTCTGGAGTGTAAGCATAAATAAGACCGCTGTTTGTGTCGAAATTATTATATGTGGTACCTCCTGAAAGTGTCTTATATGTAGAAGGAACCTGCTCGTTGCGGCTTTCTGCCTCGTATGCGTCAAAGCTTGTGGCGTTGTCCTTATGAGTGATATAGCTGAACTTTGATGTTCTTTCTGTGAAGATATTACCGAATGACTTTATCATACCGCCGGCCTCACCAGAGAAAGTACCGTCGCCGGTAGCGTCTGTACCTTGCTTAGAACTCATCATCGGGCGTTTTGTTCCGCGGAAATAATTGTTCTCCACAAATGTGCTTGAACCTGTTGTGACACCTACGCCATACTTTGAGACACCGTCAAAATAATTGTTGTACACATGTATGCTCATCTCACGAACACGTGGGTGACGTGAGTCGCTGTGGTCAAACCAGTTGTGATGATATGTATTGTAGATACCGTCACCATCACCACCCATACCGCAGAGTGAAGCCTTGCCGCTGTCCCAGAAGTGGTTGTATGATATTGTTACGTTCTTTGTGCCGCCCTTCATGTCAACAGTACCGTCGCCCTTAGCCTGGTCGCTGTCTCCGCCTGTCTTGCCGTAGAAGAAGTCGATATTGTGAACCCAGATGTGTGAGTTGTCTGTGTCAAGAGATATGCAGTCGTCCATGCAAAGCATTACGGCAAAGTTACGATATTCTACGCTTGAGCAGTTTCGTGTAAGGATACCGAAACCAGAGATTGTGGCATCCTCGCCGATTCCCTCAATGGTGATGTTCATATTGCTGTAGCTGTTGCTGCCTTTCACCTGCAATCCTTCTGCAGAACTTCCAAACTCATCCATGTCCGTATCGGATATCTTGCCCACAATGCGCACAGCAAGTGGTTTCTCATTGCCCTTGCCTTTCTGATATCCATAGATGATGTCTTGGAAACCTGTGTATGTACCGGTTGTCAATTGCAGAGAAACGGTCTTGGCTGTCTTTGCCGTAACATATACAACGTGTGCACCGGCTTTCAATGTTCCGTCGTTATTATAGGCACCAACACCCTCTGTACGGTTGAAGTGCGCGAAACCGCCACGGTCATAGTTCACAACCTCCAGGGCTGTTGCCTCACTTGCACTTGCCGCAGCCTCTGACTCGTTGATTACAGGAACCACCTTAAACGCGTAATTACTGCCAGCCATAAGACCAACAGCGTCGGCTCTTCCGTATGTTCCATAGTCGCGCACTAACTGATCATCCAGCTTTGTGTATTCAGAATACTGTCCGCCCTTGATATATACATTATATGACGTGGCATTCTCAAAAGGAGTCCACTCTATGTATGCAGACTCTTTCCATCCTTTAGCCTCATTGATAACCACACATCCAGCCTGGTTGTCTATGTCACCGCCAGTGCCTGTATCAGCGGCTTTGGCGAAAGAGATTGATGTTACTGTGCCGTTATACTCATCACTTTCTGCGGCATCTGCTGAGTTAACCTTTACATTGTTAGCCTCATCAATATCGATGCTTGTGATGTTTGATGTGTTGTAATACTTCACGTCATTGTTGTTGAGTGACAGCTTAACCTGATTCTTTGTTGGGTCAAGTGATACTGCGTTACCTGTCTTGTCGGTAGCACCGCTGCCTTCACTCTCTGAGGCATCAGCAATCTTTATGCTGTACAGGTACATTCCACCTTGTGAGTTTGTGAATGTGATGTCTCCGTCGGCAATGACAGTTCCAACATTTGTCACTTGGTCCATGCTTGTTGCGTTGAATGAGCCAGACACAGGAGTGATATTTGTCACGTCAATACCTCTTGCCTCTGATTTGCTTGATGTCTTGCACACCATAGTAACCACAGAACCAGCCTTCACGTTCTGAACTGTGATTGTGGATGTCTTGTTAAGTGCAACTCTTTGTCCGCCGACATCAATTCTGACACCATCGGCAACTGATACGCTGAACAACAGTCCTTTGGTTGTTTCCAGTTCTGTTCCATTCGCCATGAGAGGTGCGACACTATATGTTGTCTCGTTCTTGAATCTGTTGTTTGATGAAGTCTCTTCGTGAGTCCAGTTCTGAGTATCTGCTGTGAGATTAGCGATATCGGCAGTACTTATCACATTAAAGTCCCAGGTCTGGGCAAAAGACTTACTGCCTATGAATGTCAATAGCAGTATGAGTATATATAAATATAACTTTCTCATGATATCAAATTATTTAACGTTTTACAAACTTGACAATTTGCTTTCCTGCTTTCAGAAGATAAACTCCTGAAGAAAGTCCATTGACGTCAACAGTGGTGCTTATGGCATTTGCCTTTGTCTGGATAAGCGACTTGCCTGTTGTGTCATATATGACAATAGGAGTGTTCTCCGGGATGTTCTGCAGGTTCAGATTCCCATCAACCAAACCACTTAGTGAGAATGTGTTCTCCATAAGGTTTATGCCGGTAGCATCACTCTTAGATAATGAAAGTACCACAGTGTTCATATCATAGAACGCTGTCTCTGTTCCGAAATGCAGAATTACATTATCGCCTTCAAATGTAATCTGTGTTACCACCTTATCAATGGTCTGCCCATTGACTGTCAGCGTCTGTATTGCCTGGGCGTGCAGGCTGAATGACGCTGTTAATAACAATAATAGTAAAATAGTTTTTCTCATTTTTATTTGTTATAAATATTAATCAATTCTGTTGATGTTTATCGTGTAGCTCTGAAACTCTCCATATTCTTATATCGGCGCTGCATGAACCGGTCATAAATATTGCGAATCCATATCTTATATGTTAATATAAAACCTAAGCCAATGACCATAAGGCAGATGTAGGCTATTGTCTCATCAAATATCGCCATTAACACAGATATTAGTATCACCGGCACAAACATTACGACAAGCTCTACGACAATCTGGAAATAGTTGGTCTCAATATTTCCCTTGCTTACAAACTTAGAGTTTAGCGGTATTGTCTGACGGTTGTATATAGCCATCTGCATAAGAAGGAAATAAACAGGGCCGGCTGTGAATATCATCATTGACAACAACGACAGGATAGTATATTTCCCCATGAAAACTGTTGGCAGCATAAGAAGGAAGGGGAACAGCAAAAGGGCAGAATAGAAGAAGTATTTTGCCTTGAGCAACGAAACGATGTTCTCCTTGTGTACCATGAGTCCGTCAATATAATTGCCTTCCGCACTCATTATCTTTACCAGAAGCATGGCTCCGTATAATACAAAGTTATATACTATCCAGAACTTCTTGGAGAACTCATCCTGATAGAGGTCGGTAAATGAAATCAACAGACTGAGAATAAGAACGAAGCACGTGCCGAAAATAAAGCTCTTGCGCATGTTCTTGTTGCGGAAGATACTCTTAACCTCCAACTTGAGATATTCGCCTTGCTCGCCGAATCTCTCAAGGAAGCTGAAGCTTGAGACTGTTTTTATATTCTCTTTTTCTGCTCCTACACTCTCATTGTATGTGAATATGTACTGAACGCGTCTGTTTACGAGGAAGAAAGCACCGAGAACAGCAAATACGATGAGTAAGGCAATAGGATTAAAATGTGCGCATGCACTTCCTGAATATGAGTATATATCAAAGAAAGTATCAAACTTATCCACAATCCATGGCATGAAGCCTACCGCATATACGGCAGCGGGCAAAAGCCAATAAAGAATACTATGGTTTATGAGCGTGCGGACAAGCATATACCACTGGCTGTTTATTATTACCAACAACTGGAATACGAGTACAACTCCAAGTGACACCAACAGACCTTCACTGAACAGAGTGGTCATAATGACATAAAGTATGGTCATGGTCAGCCATATAAGATTGTTGGGAGTAAGTATGCTGGAGATGATAAAACACTCAACACAGGCATATTTGCCTATTGGCAGAAGCAGATATGGCTTTATGAGTTGTGCCGGTGTCTGCTGGCCCAGAAAGCGGAAAAAGAAATCAGCGACAAGGAAGAAGGGGAGTAGTCCGAAGAAAAACTCACACTGGGTATAGGAATCGGATGTGTTCGCTATCAGAGCAAGGCCTACGGAAATGAACATCATGTAAATGATGACAAAAGAACTCATCAGATACATGATAAACTTAGCAACCTTATTCTGCTCGAAGGCGACGCTGCGCTTCTCAGACAGAACGATATGCTGACGCAACAAACGATATAATTGTAAACGTGTCATGGTTATCTCAAATCAATTATTTCTGCAGTAGGACATTCTTTCTTGTTGAATACGAAAAGCTTGTCACTGAGATTAGCTGTTTTCATGGAGTTTATATTAATTGTGGTCCATCCGTTGGACTGTCTCATCTTTATCTGATAGGGCTGATAGCTTTTGTTTATGGAAACATACATCTCCTTAATGCCGCGCTTGCTGTTCTGTGCTACCAGATGGATGAGCCATCCTTTACTCTGGGTTTTCATGCTCAGATTGAATCCACTCTTATATAGGTTGATGAAATGATAAGGATTCACCGCCTGCTGCTGTGACTCTGAGGGTGTGCTGACATTGACTTCGTCTGTGGATTTCATGTATGCCCATTGGGTCTTGCCATTATTCCATATCGTCATTTCCGGCATAACAACTTTGAATTTGTTGCCTTTCACATATAATGTCCCGTTGGCACCACCCTGAGATGCTGTGATGTTAAACTTTGCGCTCACGCCGCCTTTGCGAGATAACACACTTGCTGTCTTGTCAAGTATTTTACGGGCTTGTGCAGAGTTTTGCCCGAGGCATATATTCACAATAAAGAGTGAGATAATGCCAATCATTAATGTTCTTTTCATTTTCGTCTAATTAATTTCTTATGTTTTGCATTATTGCTGAAAGCCCATTCTCATCCTGTATGAGGACTTCTCTCGGTTTGCCGCCATGTGCAGGACCTACGATACCTAACTTCTCCATCTGGTCCATTAAACGTCCTGCTCTGTTGTAGCCAATAGAGAAACGTCGCTGTATCATACTTGTGGAACCTTGCTGTGTGGAGATTATTATACGTGCCGCTTCCTCAAACAACGGGTCTATAGAGTTCATGTCCACCGAACTGTTGCTGCTCTCACCACCTTCATCGGTTGCAGGCTCTGGCAGCTCCATCGGCTCAACAGGTCCTGGTTGTGATACAATATACTCATTAATCCTCTCCACTTCCGGAGTGTCAACAAAGGCACACTGTACACGTGTAGGCTCGCTGCCGTTCAGGAACAGCAAGTCTCCGCGGCCAATAAGCTGGTTTGCTCCAGGACGGTCAAGGATTGTGCGTGAGTCAATCATCGCTCCAACCCTGAATGCCATTCGGCCTGGGAAGTTGGCCTTAATGTTACCAGTGATGATTGTAGTCGTTGGACGCTGGGTGGCAATGACCATGTGGATACCGACAGCACGCGCCAGCTGGGCAATACGTGCTATTGGCGTCTCTATCTCCCTTCCTGCAGTCATTATCAAATCACCAAACTCATCAATAATAACTACTATGTAAGGCATGTACTCATGACCTTTGGTAAGATTTAGCTGGTGGTTCACGAATTTCTTGTTATACTCCTTGATGTTTCTTGCTCCAGCAATCTTAAGCATATCATAACGATAATCCATCAGCTTACACAGACTGTTAAGCGTTCTGATAACTTTGGTAACATCGGTGATGATTGCTTCTTCGTTGTCGTCTGGCACTTTTGCAAGGAAGTGGTTCACGATAGGACTGTAAACGGTGAACTCAACCTTCTTCGGGTCGATGAGAACCAACTTAAGCTCGTTAGGATGCTTCTTGTAAAGAAGGGATGTTATGATGGCATTCAGTCCTACTGACTTACCTTGACCTGTTGCACCGGCAACAAGAAGATGAGGTATCTTGGCCAAATCCACCATAAACACTTCATTCGTAATAGTCTTACCAATGGCAATTGGAAGGTCCATTGTCGTTTCCTGGAACTTCTTTGAGTTAAGAATGCTTTCCATAGAGACAATGTTTGGCTTGGCGTTAGGAACCTCTATACCAATTGTTCCCTTACCTGGTATTGGCGCAATGATACGAATACCTAATGCTGACAGGCTAAGGGCTATGTCGTCTTCAAGATTTCGTATTTTGGATACTCTGATACCCTCTGCAAGTGTTATCTCGTAAAGAGTAATTGTAGGACCTACGGTTGCTGTAATAGTTCTTACTTCAACACCAAAATTATTCAACACCTCGACAATGCGGTTCTTCTTTGCCGTTTGTTCCTTCATGTCAATATACGGCTTGTTGTCATTGTCGTATTTCTGAAGGAGGTCAAGTGTTGGATATTTATATTTTGTCCATGGCTCTTTCGGATTTATCGGAGTGGTGATGTCTGTTGGATTCGCAACAATTTTCTTGTCTGCTGTTTCCTCTTCTTTCACATCTTCAATATTGAAATCACTCAAATCGGCGTTGATGTCATCAGCAGCAGGCTCAACAACGGCTGGCTTTTCGTCGTTGTTAAAGTCTTCGGGGGTGATTACAACAGGTTCCGGATCCTCATATACAACAGGCTCTGCCGGCTCATTTGTGTCATCAGCATCTTCACCTTCATGGGTATTGTTGATGACAAACCTTACACGATTTGGTATCATCCCTATAGGATTGAGCGCCTTCCTGACAACAATAATTGTCTCATTGCTAAGATATGTAAGGAAAATCAATGCTGTTAGTGACAGAACCGCGATTAGGCCGGGTGTTCCGATTACATTTTCAAGCCACTGGCAACAGAACTGTCCATGCCCACCGCCGGGATTAAATATGCTGTCTCCAAGAATAGGTGTCAATAACTTGGCAAACGTTACGGAGCACCAAATCATTATGACGGATAACGCGAAAAACCATTTCAGAAGATTGATATTATAAGCTTTGGTCATCTTCAAGCCTGTTAAACCGATGAAAAACGGTACGATGAAGGCAGAGAGACCGAAACAATCATAAATAAAGAAATGAGATATTACAGCACCAATGGAGCCGCAATAGTTCTGGAAGGCCTGGTTAGTGTTCTCAAGCTCCCCATTTCTTAAATCCATAACAAGACTCTGGTCTGCAGCTCCGGTATAGAGGTATGATATAAATGCGATAATCATATATACCGACACGAGAACCAACAATATGCCAAATAGGAAATTAAATATATCGTTATGGAAAATCTTATCAAGGCCTAAAGTCTCTTTAAAACTTTTCTTTTGAGTAGTTTTCTTCTTTTTCATTTCGTTACACATTAATAAGATGCAAAAGTAAATGAAAAAAGTAAGAAATAACTATAAAATCACATTTTTTTTCTAATTTTGCAAAACCTTATCAAATAGCAATAATGAAAAGAGTACTCCATGATAAATTTGACAAGAGGTTAATCGGCAGTTTGCCACAAGCTGTTTTTGAAGGACGTATCATAGTAATTACTACTGCCGGAGAGACAGCCAAGGCCGTTGACTATCTTTTGTCGCATGACATATTAGGCTTTGACACAGAGACGAGACCTTCTTTTAAGAAGGGCCACACCAATCTTGTGTCTTTACTGCAAGTATCCACACATGACACATGTTTCCTTTTCAGGTTGAATCTGACCGGGATTACCAGCGATATCTTAAGGTTGTTAGAGGACAAAAAAATTCCTAAAATCGGCCTATCGTTGCACGATGACATAATGTCACTAAGAAAGCGTATTGATTTCAAGCCAGGAAACTTCATAGACTTGCAAGATATTGTAGGTTCCATCGGCGTGGAAGACTTGAGTCTGCAAAAACTCTATGCAAATTTCTTTGGAAAAAAGATAAGCAAAAACCAAAGATTGACGAACTGGGAAGTAGATGTTCTGACAGACAGACAAAAGGTTTATGCGGCAACTGATGCATGGTGCTGTATCATGTTGTATGAAGAGTTGAGAAAACTGCAGCAAAGTGGTGATTACGAATTAATTAGAACAAATACAATTCAAGAAGATGTACAAGAAAGTTTACCTTAGAAGAGGGAAAGAAGACAGTTTGAGAAGATTTCATCCTTGGATATTTTCCGGTGCTATTAAATACACAGAAGAGGGAATAAACGAAGGTGATATTGTAGATGTTTATACAGAAAAAGGCGATTTCATCGCTGTTGGACATTTCCAGATTGGAAGTATTGCAGTAAGAGTCTTGTCGTTCAAGAAAGAAATTATAAATAACATTTTCTGGGAAAACAAGCTTGAGTCTGCTTATAATGTCAGAATCAGCACAGGTGTTATAAACAATGAAGAAAACGACACTTTCCGTCTTGTACATGGTGAGGGAGACAATCTTCCCGGATTGATTATTGACTGTTATGGAAAGACGGCGGTTATGCAGGCGCATAGCGTAGGTATGCATGTTGCACGATATGAAATCTCAAATGCCTTGATAAGCGTTTTGGGAGACAGAATTAAAAATGTTTATTACAAAAGTGAGACAACTCTGCCTTTTAAGGCTGAATTGGGACAAGAGAATGAATTCATTTTCGGAGGCAGTGATGAGAATATCGCAACAGAGAATGGGCTTAAATTTCATGTGGACTGGCTAAAAGGGCAGAAAACAGGTTTCTTTATTGACCAGAGAGACAACAGAAGTTTGTTGGAGAAGTACGCAAACGGCAAAAGGGTTCTTAATATGTTTTGCTATACAGGCGGATTCTCCTTTTATGCTATGAGGGGAAACGCAGAGCTGGTACATTCTGTTGACAGCAGTGCCAAGGCAATAGAACTTACACGATCTAACGTAAACCTGAATTTCCCTGATGACAATCGTCATGAGGCTTTTTGTGAGGACGCGTTCAAATATCTTGATAAAATAAAGAACAAATACAACCTTATAATATTAGATCCACCGGCATTTGCAAAACACAGAGGGGCGTTGCATAATGCGATGAAAGGCTATACAAGATTGAACCAAAAGGCTTTTGAGCAGATAGAGCCAGGTGGTATATTGTTTACGTTTAGTTGTAGCCAGGTTGTAACAAAAGACAACTTCAGAAGTGCAGTCTTCTCAGCCGCCGCGTTGGCGAAAAGAAATGTAAGAATACTTCACCAATTACATCAACCCATAGATCATCCAATAAACATATTCCACCCTGAGGGAGAATATCTCAAGGGATTAGTCTTATATGTTGAATAAAGAATTCCTTTCTAAAATATCCGATTTCATCGTTTCTCATAAGCTGTTGAGAAACAATGCCAAATATCTGGTGGCACTATCTGGTGGTGCGGATAGTGTTGCCTTGTTGTTGTCTTTGCACAGCCTTGGGTATGACATAGAAGCTGTTCATTGTAATTTTCATCTGCGCGGTGAAGAATCAGACAATGACGAGCTGTTTTGTGAGAACCTGTGCAAGGATAAAAACATCCCATTCCATCGTGTTCATTTTGATACAACATTTTATGCAAGGCAACATAAAATAAGTATAGAGATGGCTGCAAGAGAACTTCGTTATAAGCATTTTGAAAACTTGAGAAAAGATATAAATGCCGATGGTATTTGCGTGGGGCATCATCAGAACGATTCTGTAGAGACTATCTTGTTGAATATTATCAGAGGTACAGGTATTCATGGACTGAAGGGTATATTACCGGTCAATGGCAATATCATTCGCCCTCTTTTGTGTGTTACACGTGATGAAATCGAAGAATCATTAAGGCTTTCTGGCTATCATTTTGTTACGGACAGCACAAATTTAACAGATGATTACACCAGAAACAAGATACGCTTAAACATCATTCCTCATGCAGAGGCGATAAACCCCTCCTTTAACAGGAATATGGCGAAACTATCGCAAAGAGTAGGAGACGTGCTATCTGTTTTTGACGATTTCATCGCTAATTCCATTAATGACATAACATTTACGGTAGATAATAATTTATATATTGACATAGAGAAACTTCAGAAACTGAAGTCGTCTGAATACATCCTTTTTACAATATTGAGGAAATACTCTTTTACGTCGTTACAAGTTGAAGAGATTTATAACAATATAAAAGCAAAAACAGGGACAGTATATTTATCTGAGTCACATCGTTTGTTATTTGACAGGAACTATCTGATTATAGATAAGATAAGAGACTTTCGTAATAATATAGTTGTCAAGATGCCAGAGCCTGGGCTATATGTAAAGGAGAAATATAGAGTAAGGGTAGAAATTATTGACAACACATCAGGTGATGAGATAAAATTTCATAAAGACGCGCTATACGCAGATGCCAGTTTGGTCAAGTTCCCATTGACATTACGTTATCCACAAGAAGGTGACTGGTTTGTTCCTCTTGGTATGAAGGGAAAGAAACTTCTCAGTGATTATTTCACCGACAATAAAATCTCTTTGTTTGACAGAGAAAAACAGCTTGTTATTTCTGACAACGACGATAAAATCATCTGGATTGTCGGAAAGAGAACAGATGAGAGAACAAAGATAAGTCCAAGAACAAAGTCTATAGTCAGAATATCGTTCACTCACTAATGGTGATTGTGAGGGAATCGCTATACGAACTATTTATAGACGAAGCCTGTCTCCTTGTCATTTATACTCATATAATAAACGAAACAGGAAGTCTTTTGTGGCTTCCTGTTTCTTTTTGAATCATGATTTATTAGTTCTTGTTATTCTTAATCTTATCTACGTAAGCATCAATAACAGCAACAGCTGTAATATTAACGACATCTCTTACTGAACATTCAAAGTCAGTGAAGTGAATAGGTTTGTTCAGACCCATCTGAATAGGACCGATAATCTCCGCATCCGGGTCAAGTGCTTGTAAGAGTTTGTATGCGTTATTAGCACTACTTAGATTCGGGAATACCAAGGTGTTTACGTCTTTTCCGTTCAGTCGTGAGAACGGATACTTAGTGTCTCTCAACTCTTTATTAAGAGCGAAGTTGATCTGCATCTCACCATCTATTGCCATTTCCGGATACAGTCTCTGCATTTCCTCAACAGCCGCATGCACCTGAGCAGGACTTCCTCCCTCGTCAGTTCCGAAATTAGAGTAACTGATCATCGCAATCTTAGGCTCTTCGTTGAAGAAGCGAACAGTCATGTCGCTCAGTTTTGCGATATCTACAAGGATGTCCTTATTAGGATGTCTGTTAATGAGAGTGTCGGCAATATAATAAACACCCTTCTTGGTGTTCAGGATGTGCATTGTGCCGAACGTATTGTATTCTTTTCTGATACCGATAACCTCTTTCGCAACCTTAATGGTATTTGAATATTTGGTGTACAAACCAGTGATAAAGGCGTCTGCCTCACCTGTCTCTACCATCATCATTCCAAAATAGTTGCGCTCAAACATCTTGTCATTAGCCTCCTGATAGGTATATCCCTGGCGCTGACGCTTCTCTGAAAGTATCTTTGCGTATCTCTCACGTCTTTCACTCTGGTTGTCATGTCTGAGATTTACAATCTCTATTCCATCAAGTGAGAGGTCAAGTTCTTTTGCAAGTTTCTCTATTCTCTCATCATTACCCAAGAGAATAGGTTCGCATATACCTTCTGCCTTTGCCTGAACAGCCGCTTTCAGCATAGTAGGGTGGATGCCTTCTGCAAAAACGACTCTTTGCGGATGCTGTCGTGCTGTGTCGTATAGCTTTTGAGTGAGTTTGGTCTCTTGTCCGAGCAATTGTCTCAACTCATTCTTATATGCGTTCCAATCAGTGATAACCTTGCGTGCCACACCACTTTCTATTGCAGCTTTTGCCACAGCCGCAGAAACTTCAGTAATGAGACGTGGGTCAACAGGCTTCGGAATAAAGTATGATGGTCCGAATGTCAGGTTGTTAACATGATAAACATCATTCACCACGTCAGGCACAGGCTGTTTTGCGAGGTCGGCAATGGCATGTACAGCCGCAAGTTTCATCTCCTCGTTGATGGCTGTAGCATGCACGTCCAGCGCGCCTCTGAATATATAAGGGAATCCTATTACGTTATTAATCTGATTAGGATAATCAGAACGTCCTGTTCCCATCAGCACATCTGGACGGCTGTCCATAGCGTCTTCATATGATATCTCTGGAACAGGGTTGGCCAGAGCAAACACTATAGGCTGGTCCGCCATAGAGCGTATCATGTCTTTGGTCAGGACATTTCCTTTGGAAAGTCCAACAAATACATCTGCTCCCTTAACGGCTTCCTCAAGAGTATGTACATCGCGTCTGTCTGTTGCGAAATATTTCTTTTGCTCGTTTAGGTTATCGCGGTCGCTTGTTATAACACCCTTTGAGTCGAGCATAAGAATATTCTCACGCTTTGCGCCAAGTGCCTCATAGAGCTTAGTGCATGAGATGGCAGCCGCACCGGCTCCATTTACAACAATCTTTACCTTGTCAATAGACTTTCCGTTAACTTCAAGAGCATTTTTCAGACCTGCAGCAGATATTATGGCTGTTCCATGCTGGTCGTCATGCATCACAGGTATGTCGAGTGTGCGCTTAAGTCTTTCCTCTATATAGAAACACTCAGGTGCCTTTATATCCTCAAGATTTATACCTCCAAATGTAGGTGCTATTCTCTCAACTGCCTCGCAGAACTTCTCCGGGTCCTTTTCTGCCACCTCGATATCAAAGACATCGATGCCTCCATATATCTTGAAAAGCAATCCCTTGCCTTCCATTACCGGTTTGCCGCTCATTGCGCCAATATCACCGAGTCCAAGCACTGCTGTTCCGTTGCTTATAACAGCAACAAGATTACCTTTTGCGGTATATTTGTAAGCGTCATTAGGATTCTGCTCTATTTCCAGACACGGGAATGCCACACCTGGCGAATAGGCAAGACTAAGATCTGTTTGTGTACTGTAAGGCTTTGTTGGCTTCACCTCAATTTTTCCAGGCTTGCCACTTTGATGATACTCAAGTGCAGCCTCTTTAGAAATCTTGACCATATTTGTAACAATCTTTATTAGTTAATACCTAAAAATATGACAATTTGTAATTACAACTGTCTTTGGGTGATGCAAAAGTAATAAAAAATGAACGAAACACAATAATTCTTCAAATAAAGTTACTAACTTTGCATATATTTTAGTACCAAATGAATAAATATCCACTTATGATGTCAAAGCATGAAGAACTGAGAAAAAGAATCATAGAAACAGCACTGCTTCTATTCAAGTCAAATGGCATCAAGGCTATTAAGATGGATGATATAGCGTCAAGCCTGTCAATCTCAAAACGTACTCTGTATGAAGTCTTTCAGACAAAAGAGCTATTGATATTTGAATGTATAAAACACGATACAGAGGAGAAGGACAAGATGTATGCAGAATTTGCCTCTAAGGCAAACAACGAGATGGAGATTCTTGTCTATTTCCTGAAGGCAAGGCTTGACGAAATCAAATCAATAAGTCCGAAATTCTTCTCTGATTTATACAAGTTTCCAACTGTTGTTGAATATATACGCAAGAGTAAGGAGAAAAGGACAAGAGGCTCAGTTGAGTTTCTGCACCGAGGTGTAGAGAATGGTTACTTTGTCTCTGATATCAATTATGAGATAACAAATTTCTTCTGCGACTCAATCATGGCCAGTGTAATGGAGAATAAATTATACAACCATTACACACTTCATGAGATATTCCGTAACTTCATTCTTTTCACCCTTCGCGCCTATTGTACAGACAAGGGTCTGAAAGTTATAAAAACACTCATAACCTGATAACCTGTCTTACGCCCTTTATTGTTCTTAGCTTCTTCAGAAGCTGCTCAAGCCTGCTGGTATCCTCAACATTCACCACAATATTGCCGCTGAAAAGCCCGTCATGGCTGTCAATATTTATACTTCTCATCATTATCTTCTCTTCTTTTGATATGATGCCGGTGATATTGTTTATTATGCCAATGTCATCATTCCCGATAACTTTTATTGTCGTTGAGTATTGAGAGTTTCCCTTACCGCTCCATTTTGCCTTCACAATGCGATATCCAAACCGTTTGTGCATTTCAGATGAATTGGGGCAGTCGCACCTGTGAATCTTTATACCTCCGCTGACAGTCACAAAGCCGAAGACATCATCTCCGTATATCGGGTTGCAGCATTTTGCCAGTGTATAGTCAACACCTTTAAGATTATGGTCAATAACCAGCACGTCAGTACTTATGCCCGTAATCTTTTCGTTTGGATTTGAAAATGTGAACTCCTCCGCACTTCGTTGTGCAACAGCAGCATTACTTGCGTTTTCATTTTCCTTCAGCTCTATATAAGTGTCTATGACATGGTTCATGTCCAGCGTACCGTCGGCAATCTGCTTGTAGAACACACTTGTTTCCTTAAAGCCGAGCTTCTTTATCAGATGTGACACTCTGCTTTCTTCAAGCTCAATCTTCCTGTTTCGCATTCTTCGCTCAAGCATTTCCTTAGCAAAGGCTCCGTCTTTTATCTGCGTTTCTTTAAGAGCCTGCCTTATTTTAGCCTTTGCCTTGCTTGTCTTGACCATGCTCAGCCACTCTCTCTTGGGCTTTTGGTTGTTTGAAGTTATAATCTCTATCTGGTCACCACTTTTAAGTACATTCCTGAGAGTTACGATTTTGTTGTTAATCTTAGCCCCGACACACTTGTTGCCAACATTTGAGTGTATCCTATATGCGAAGTCCAGTACCGTTGAACCTTGCGGGAAACGCATGAGCTCACCTTTGGGTGTGAAGACAAATATCTCATCCTCATATAAGTCCATCTTGAAATTGTCCATAACCTCAAGATCGTCGGTGCTTTCCAATGCCCGTCTTATGGAGTTGAGCCATTCATCCATGCCTCCCTCTCCCTTTATTCCCTTATATCTCCAGTGCGCAGCCAGACCTCTCTCGGCAATCTCATCCATTCGTTGCGTTCTGATCTGCACCTCCACCCATTTGCCTTCTGGACCTTTGACTGTTATATGCAGGCTCTCATACCCGTTAGACTTTGGAACACTAAGCCAGTCTCTCATCCTTTTCGGATTAGGCTGATACATATTTGTTATGATGGCAAAGGTCTGCCAGCAGTGCATCTTCTCATATTCATAGTCGGAGTCGAGTATAATCCTTATGGCAAGCAAATCGTATATACCTTCAAATTCGCATTTCTGCTTTTTCATTTTTTGCCATATACTATGAATACTCTTTGTCCTGCCTTTCATGTGGAATATAAGTCCTGCCTCTTTCAGCTTCTCATCTATAGGCTTAATGAAGTTTTCCACATATTTGTCTCTGCTTGCCTTAGTCTCATTAAGCTTTTATTTTATCATGTAATAGGCATCGTGCTCCAGATACTTCAGACTAAGATCCTCAAGCTCGCTCTTAACCTTGTACAAACCTAACTTATGTGCCAGTGGTGCATAAAGATAACTCGCCTCCTCGCTTACTCTTCTCTTGGCTTCCACCTTGTCAGAGTCCTTAATCTGTCTCATCAGGCATAACCGGTCGGAAAGCATGATAAGAATCACTCTCATATCCTCGGCAAATGAGAGCAGGAGATTTCTGAAGTTCTCGCTCTCTACAACGGGATTTTTCTTGTATAAGTCACGAATCTTTGTCAGACCTCTTATTATTCTGGATACACCTGTTCCGAAGTCCTCGGCAATCATCTCTGCCGACGTCGTGTCGTCTGTGACGCTATATAACATTATGGCTATTATACCATCCCTCTTCAATGATAATTCCTCAAAGGCTATCTTAGCCGTATGGAAGGAACTGAGCACAGGATTTGTTCCAAAGATGTCACGCTGTATACGTTTTTCCTTGTAGGCATTATATATATAGTTGAATATTCTCAACTCATCCTCGCGTGTTATTAATCCATCCAATGAATTGCGAAGACTTGTCAACAAGTTAAGAATCTCTGCTTTTTCCTCTTTCGTGAATATATTATTCCTTGACATTTTTCTCCTTATTTTGTACCGTTGCCGGAAGTAAGATAACAATGCTCGCTCAAAGATTGCATAATGTGTTTTTTAGTAATGGCCATTATGATACACCCTCAAACTTGATTGTTTCAGGCAAAGGTATATTTTTTTTACTGAAAAGTTCTCTATTTTAGCAAAAAGTACCTATATTTGTAACAGATTTAAGAAACCTTAATTTAAAACAAACACGTATGTTATCACAAACAGATTTGAAGCAAATCGCCGACAAAGGCATTTCCGAGTCACAAATTAACGCACAGCTTGAGGAGTTTAAAACCGGATTCCCATATCTTAAGCTCGAGGCTGCAGCAAGTATAGGCCATGGAATACTCGCTCCGTCAGAAGAGGAGAGGGCAGCACTTATTGCCGCATGGGAAGGCTACAAGGCCGAAGGCCATGACATTGTAAAGTTCGTACCGGCAAGTGGTGCGGCAAGCCGTATGTTTAAGGACGTGTTTGCTTTTCTTGATGCAGAATACGACACTCCTCAGACAGATTTTGAGAAGATGTATTTTGACAATATCCACAACTTTGCATTCTTCAGTCTCTTAAACGACATGTGCTTGAAGCGTGAGGGTAAGGATATTGACACACTTATAGCAGAAGGCAATTACAAGGCTGTAGTCGCTAATATGCTCAAAAAGGAAGGCCTTAACTACGGACAATTGCCAAAAGGACTTCTTCAGTTCCATACCTATGGTGACTCATCACGCACTCCAATCGAGGAGCATCTTGTGGAGGGAGCACTCTATGCAGAGAGTAAGTCTGCGGTAAATATACATTTCACCGTTAGTCCTGAGCACAGAGCATTGTTTGAGCAGAAGGTGGAAGACACAAAGAGCGCATACGGAGAGAAGTTCGGAGTAGGCTTCAACGTTTCTTTCTCTGAGCAGAAATCAAGCACAGACACCGTTGCCGCAAATCCAGACAACACACCTTTCAGAAACGAAGACGGCTCACTGCTCTTCCGTCCAGGCGGTCATGGAGCGCTTATCCAGAATCTTAACGAGATTCCTGCGGATGTTATCTTCATCAAAAACATCGACAACGTAGTGCCAGACAAGCTGAAAGACGACACAGTGACATACAAGCAGCTTATTGCAGGTGTGCTCGTTACATTACAGAAAAAAGCATTTGATTATCTTGAGGTTCTTGACTCAGGCAACTATAACCACGACAAGCTTGAGGAAATGATACGTTTTGTGCAGAGAGATCTCTGCTGCCGCAACAACGACATCAAGCAGCTTGAGGATGCTGAACTCGTTATTTATCTGAGAAGCAAACTCAACCGACCTATAAGAGTCTGCGGAATGGTGAAGAACGTAGGCGAGCCGGGTGGCGGTCCGTTCCTCACATATAACAGCGACGGCACTATAAGCCTGCAAATTCTTGAGAGCAGTCAGATAGACAAGTCTAATGAGGCATACATGAAGATGTTCACTGAAGGAACACACTTCAATCCGGTTGACCTCGTATGCGGCGTGAGAGATTACAAGGGCAACGCATTCAACCTGCCGGAATTTGTAGATAAGTCAACTGGCTTCATCAGTTCAAAGAGCAAGAACGGAAAAGAACTGAAGGCACTTGAGTTGCCTGGTTTGTGGAATGGTGCTATGAGCAACTGGAACACAGTATTCGTTGAGGTGCCGCTCTCTACATTCAACCCGGTAAAGACTGTTAACGACCTTCTAAGAGAGCAGCATCAATAAAGCGAGATAACACCTTCTGTATTACATTCTTGTAAAATACAGAAGATTATGAGATAACAGAAATGCCTTGTGTCAATGCGCAAGGCATTTTGTTGTTATATGAACACACATACAAACGTCATAGTGGCAGATTGATAGCCCCCCGTCTGTCTGTACCAAAGCATGCTATTTAGCACTCAAAAGTATGCCATTTATGAGTCGTAACTATATTACTTTCTGAGTAAAAGTATTATAGTTACAAAATAATGCTTTGTATATAGGGTTTAGATTCAGCGGAAAAGGTTTCCCCAGTCGTAACTGCCTGGCTTGAGAATGATGTCTGTATCACCATAGGACAGGCATACAACGCCAGGCGAGAGTTCTCTCTTTACCGAGAATGAAGTCCATCCCAGTCTGCCGATAACCGCAAATGCTGTTGCTCCTCCTTCTATGACTATCAGCGAAGGTTGCTTCTCGCAGACAATGGTATTTGCCAGATATGCAAATACATTCTTAATTCTGTTGGCATAATCCGCACCGCCAGTTGACTGATGTCCGACTCTTACTATCAGACATTCGTTTTCTATATAAGTCTTTCTCAGACTTTCCGTCCAGTCATATGCCGCCGCTCCGTGAAATACGTCAAGCGGCATGTTCTCCTCGGCGGATGCCCGGTTTGCGAAATAGGCGTTTCCTATCAACGAACGGCTGAGCGTGCTGCCGCATAAGACGAGTTTTTTACCCACTCCGTTGATATTTGTCTGTTCGTTAACACATTCTTTCTTTATAAAATATCTGTTCAGGACAGCATTAAACAAATCTGCTGCTCCCGCTAACAGTACATTGTCATCCGCCTTGCCCAGTTGTTTCCTTACGTCATCCTCACTTTCAGCCTCGCAAATGTTTATACCAACGTTAAGAGAATCATCCGCAGAGACATAACAGCTGCCTGCCACCACGTCGGTCACGAATGATGTTGTAGCGGGAAACTCAGGGTCTGATGCGAATGCCGTCTGCTCTATCGGCACCTTGTTTATAAGGTATTGCCCGGAGGATATCACTCGCTTCTTGGATGGATTCTGGGGTAGGAGAAGGGCTTTGTCAAGCTTGGTTTCCGAGAGCATGGCCTGCAACTCGGCAGATATGTGCCCACGCAGGGCTGAGTCGGTTTTTTTGAAAAATCTTACACCAGTAAGATTACTAAAACAGCCGACGATATCCCGGCTTATGCGTACAGCCTCCTGCTCTGAAAGTGAGCGCATGTCTGTAGCTATCACCGTTATTTCTGCTTGTGTGGAAGTCAAAACATTATTGTCTGTCCACATTACGAAGTTCACATCGCAGCCATAACTCTTTGCAATACCTGCAATCTCGGCAGCTCCGGTTATATCGTCGGCTATTACTATAAGCATAATCTACATTCTGTCTTTAATTCTTGTTATAGCCATCTTTGTGGCGTAGTCTATTGCAAGGAGCATTCCCTTATGACTTGCTATGCCTTTTCCGGCAACGTCGAATGCCGTTCCATGGTCAACAGAGACTCGTATGATAGGCAGTCCGAGCGTTATGTTCACGCCCTGCGCGCTTTCCATTCTGCCAGTTTCCTTGTTCCAGTTGAAACCGATGACCTTGAACGGGATATGTCCCTGGTCGTGATACATCGCCACACATCCGTCATACTTTCCGCTTCTTGCCTTTGCGAAGACAGTGTCAGGCGGCACAGGACCGTCAACATCAAAGCCTTTGCTCTTCAACTCCTCAACGGCAGGGCTTATTTCTTTTTCTTCCTCCCAGCCGAACAGGCCATTGTCGCTGGCATGCGGGTTAAGTCCTGCAATGCCGATACGCGGTTTCTCTATGCCAAACTGGCGGCATGCGTCTGCTATGAGCTCTGTCACCTCCATGATGCGGTCTTTCTTCACCCTGTCGCAAGCCTCTCTCAGAGAAACATGTGTAGAGACATGAATGACACGGAATGTCTCCTCAGCCAGAAGCATCGCATACTTCTTGGTGCCTGTGAAGTGGGCATATATCTCGGTGTGACCGTCAAAGTGATGGCCAGCCATGTTCAGCGCCTTCTTGTTTAGCGGTGCGGTGACTGTTCCGTCCACCTTGTTCTCCATGGCAAGCTCTATTGCCTTGCGTATAGACACGAAGGCGGCATTGCCGCATTGTGGAGCCTCCTCACCAATCTTAAAGTCGTTGATATCTATGCACTCAAGGTCATAGACGTCAATTGTGCCATATTGGAAAAGCGCCTCGCTGACATCCTTGACGGCGTTAATCTTTATCTCCGGATTAAGCGCCTGAGCTGTCCATCTCATTACAGAGGCATCGCCACATACTATAGGGCGGCACTTTGCGTAAGTGTCTTCCTGTGAGAGAGACTTTATGATTATCTCAGGACCGATGCCGACAGGATCGCCCATTGTAATAGCCAAAATAGGTTTTATTGCTTCCATATTAATTATTTATATGTTTGTTTCTTCACATTACTTTTATTCACTTCCAACTGTTAGAAACAAAAGGCAAAGTATGGCTCTCTATCCTCGATGCTGAGAAACGGCATATCTTATTTTTGCCATTCTGTGTCTTCGTAGCTTGCAAAACCTGCGCACGATAAACACTACAGATGTAAGAAGTGATAAATGAGAATCAATTAATAAAGACTGTTGTAAATATCACGAGCGTCGTCTTCTGTCACTTCGCGAGGATTATTCTTCAGCAGACGCTGTACATTCATTGCTGCTTTCGCCATTCCGTCAACCGCAGTCTGAGGAACACCTATGTCCGACAGTTTTGTAGGAATGCCGCATGCCTCTGACAATTCTGCAATAAAGTTTGCGCCTCTCAACGCAGTCTCCTCATCATTGGCACCAGGCTCAACGCCACATGCTATTGCCAGACGAGCGTATTTCTCTGGATTGGCAGCGGCATTAAACTTCATCACCGATGGCAGGAGTATGGCATTTGACAATCCGTGCGACAGATGGAACTCACCACCCAGAGGATAGGAGAGGGCATGAACGGCAGCTGTGTTGACTGGACCTAAGCACAGGCCTCCGTACATGCTACCCAAAGCAAGTGCCTCTCTTGCCTCCACGTCGTTTCCGTTCTTTACAGCACGTAGAATGTTTGCTGATATAAGGCGTATTCCCTGCAGGGCATATACGTCAACTAACGGATGCGCGAACTTATTAGTATATGCCTCAATACAATGTGTAAGGGCGTCCATGCCTGTCTCTGCCGTTATCTTGGCAGGCACACTCCATGTGAGTTTCGGGTCAATATACGCGGCATCAGGCATAAGATAAGGACTTACTATGCCTTTCTTCAGTGAGTCGCTTTCATCAAGCAGTATGGCATTAGGCGAAACCTCGCTTCCTGTGCCGGCTGTTGTGGGAATGCAGGCAAACCATCTGCCTCTTTCCTTTACAAATCCGATGCCAAAGAGGTCCTCCACCTGCTGGTTGCTATTAACAAGTGTAGCAACAAGTTTGGCAACATCAAGAACGCTTCCGCCTCCTACACCTATAACGCTGTCGGCCTTGAACTCACGAGCGGCATTAAGTGTAGTCTTAAAGTCGGCGACGGTAGGCTCCTGCATTATGTTCTCATATATCTCAATGCTCACTCCGTTGCTCTCAAGTTTCTGAATGGCATCGGCAAGCATAGGACGGATGACGGGTACGGTAAGAAGAAACAGACGCTTATGTCCCATAGACAGATAGTCGTCGCAGAATTTATCAATACAACCGGTTCCAAATACGATTTTTCCGGGTTGTAATAATGTTATTTCTTTCATAGCAGTAATTTGCTTTGTAATTGTTTGTTTATAATTCTCGTATCGTAAAAAAGAATTGTCGTGATATTGTCTGGCTCTATATTATGTAGTATTCATAGCGGTTGGTTCAATATCACAACAATTCCATATATACATTTAAAAATATTACTTAGAAGCGTTTTTACTTCTGTGACTCCTTCCTACGGTCCTCAAGATAGCCGTAAATGGTGAGATGCTTGTCAGCAAGAGGAGTCTTGAAGCAAAGACTTGCAACATAACCAACAACAAGCACAATGATATGGCTGTATACGCCAAGCATCAGGGTGTGATGCGGGAAGTTGTATTTGCCAAGGTCGAGGAAGAGTGTGCCGTCATCAGCCTTTGTTGTTGTGAGAACAGCGTATGCAGTGAAGATGATGGCAGCGGCAATACCGATATAGAGTCCCTGCCAGTTGGCACGACGGCTGAACAATCCGAGAAGGAAGATGCCGACGATACCGGCTGAGAGTATTGCGTAAAGTCCGAAGAGAGTGCCAAGAACACCATCGCCTCCCCAGCTTACGTAAAGCAATGCGATACCAATACAAGCAATACCCATAACAAGAACAGACACGCGGCCTGCGTAAAGTTTCTCCTTGTCGCTGGCCTTTGGCCTTGCGCGTACGTAATAATCCTCAACGACACATGCTGAGATACAGTTGATGTCAGAGTCGAGACTTGAGATGGCACCTGCTACAAGAGCTGCGATAACAAGACCAGTGATACCAATAGGCATCTCTGTGGCAATAAAGAATGGGAATACGTCATCATTACGGATGCCTTGTGGAAGGTCGCCGCTGTTGATATGATAGTAAGCAAACAGACATGTTCCTACGAACATAAACAAAGCCCATACAGGAACACTCATGAGGATACCCATATATGAGGCTTTCTTTGCTGCCTTGTCTGTGCGTGCTGTAAGATAACGCTGAACAATAGTCTGGTCTGTACCATATTTCTGAACAGCATAGAATATACCATTGATGACAAGAACCCAGAATGTGCGCTCGCAGAAATCCCAGTCATATGGGCCAACGTCTATCTTGTTGTGCTCAGACGCTACAGCCAACAAAGCTCCGGGGCCTCCGTCTGTGATGATAAAAAGAATAATAACAGCAAGGACACCGCCAATAATAAGAAGGAAGCCTTGTGCCACATCCATCCATATAATAGCCTCCATACCACCAAGATAGGTCAGGGCAATAACTACAATTCCAACAAAAATGATAATCATAGAGATTGTACTGTTGTCATTGAAGCCCATGAAGATGGCAACTGCTGTTCCCATTAGGAAGAGGATGGTACCCGACTTGGCAAAATGCTCAAGTATGAATGCCACAGAGCTGTAATAACGTGCCAAAGAGCCGAAACGGCGCTCAAAATACTCATAACAGCTTAGTTTGATCATTCGGCGATAAAGAGGTACGATATAGCCAATGATACCTACAAGAACGATTGGGACCATGAGTCCCTGTACAAGAAGAATCCAGTTGCCACCATAGGCTGCACCTGGATACGCTATGAAGGTGACACTACTTATGATAGTTGCAAACATAGACATACCAATGGCCCATGTAGGAACTGCTCCGTTTGCGGCAAAATAAGCTTTGGTAGAGTCTTGCTTTTTTGAGAAATATACACCTACTGCCACGGCAGCAAGCACGGATACTATGATAATCGTATAGTCAATCCAATGTAGCGATGTGTTTAATTCCATGATTTCTGGTTAGTTAAGTTTGATAGATTTTCTTTTTAACGATAATGATTATTCAATATTATTATTTGCAATATTTCTCAATAACCGGTTTTGCATCTGCCTTTATTCGCTCAACAACAGCAGAATCCAGCTCGGTGAGAGGAGGTAGCATATAAGGCTGGCAGAGTCCAACTTCGCTCATGATAACCTTCAAACCGGCAAGCGACTCACCAAGTGTCAGACCTGTTGTGTTAATCTTGCCTATCTCTATTGTCAGCTGCTGTAATTCCTCAGCTTTCTCCATATCACCGTTTACACCAGCCTCATAAAGGTCGTTGTACATCTTTGGAAGATAGTTGCCTACGCTTGGAACAATACCGTCGGCTCCATGAGCGAGAGACTTGGCAGAGTTGGCGGCACATCCGCAGAAGTAAGCGAAGTCTTCACGGTCGGCGAAGAGTTTCAGCGCCTCCTCAAGACGTGGAATATTGTTCTCAGAGTCTTTCAGACCAACAATATTCGGATGCTGGCTCAATCTCTCAATGATGTCAAGTGGAATACTCATGTGAGTAGTAATATTGATGTTGTAAAGCATGAGAGGAATAGTTATCACATCTGCCATTGTCTTGTAATAATTATACATCTGCTCTGGTGTAAGAGAATAGTAAGACGGGAGAGTGGCTGCTATAACGTCAGCACCAGCCTCTGCAAACTGCTTTGCCGCTTTAATCTGCTCGCTGATACAGTTGCCGGCAAGTCCTGCATATATAACACACTTACCCTTGCCAACCTTGGCAGCGGCACTAATCATCTCAACACCTTGCTTGGTGGAAACAGAGTTTCCCTCGCCTGTTGTGCCCATGATAAGCGGAGACACGCCATTGTTCACGAAGTTTTCAATGATTCTCTCTACGGCCAATACGTCAATATTGCCTTCCTTTGTTACCGGAGTTACCATTGGTACTACTACACCATGGTATTTTTTCTGTACTTTCATTTTGTTGATAGTTTATTGTAGTTAATGTATTTTCCTGTATTATGTAACTATAAATATTATGCTCACTGTTGCTATTGACAACAATTAACAAAACATCTACAAATTTAGGTATTTTATCCGAAACAACCTAAAAAATGTTTTAAATTCTATTAAACTTGAAAATATATTCCACATACTGGTATTAAAATCGGATAATATGCTGGTTTATCTTATAGTTTTTGACGATTATAATCAACATCTCCTTTGCTCACTATGCTACTTATAAAGGAAAAACAAAACTAATCTTTGGGAATTGTGATAATTATTTCTTATTTTTTCAGTATCTTTGCAATGCTCATTACAAGGCAGGACATGAAAGTCCTGTGTCAGACAAATGGGAAAACAAAGGATTTCAAGTAACAATAAATGATAGAAAATGAAATTAGTAAGGCCTAAAAAACAACTTGGACAACACTTTCTGACAGATCTTAGCATAGCGAAAGCCATAGCGGATACAGTTGACGCATATCCGGAGATTCCTGTTCTTGAGGTAGGACCGGGCATGGGTGTCATGACTCAATATCTGGTTACGAAGCCAAGACTGACAAAAGTAGTTGAGATAGACAGAGAGTCTGTAGCCTTCCTGAATGAACATTTTCCTAATCTCAGAGACAATATTATTGGAGACGATTTCCTTAGAATGGATTTGGCTAAAGTATTTGACGGAAATCCATTCGTTTTGACAGGAAATTACCCTTATGATATTTCTTCACAGATTTTCTTTAAAATGCTTGACAACAAGCACTTAATACCATGTTGCACAGGTATGATTCAACGAGAGGTAGCACAGCGAATTGCTTCTGCTCCAGGCAATAAGGCGTATGGTATTCTTAGTGTTTTGATTCAGGCATGGTATGATGTTGAGTATCTCTTCACTGTTGACGAGAATGTCTTCAATCCGCCGCCAAAAGTAAAAAGTGCTGTCATAAGAATGACGCGGAACGACGTCAAGGAACTCGGTTGCGATGAGACTCTTTTCAAAAGAGTTGTCAAGACAGTCTTCAACCAGAGAAGAAAGATGCTGAGGGTTTCCCTAAGGCAACTGTTCACATCGGGAATGCCTGACGCTGCATTCTTCGAGCATGACATCATGACAAAAAGACCGGAACAGTTGTCTATTCAGCAGTTTGTTGAGCTGACCAACCTTGTGGGCAGTCAACTTCGTACAGACATCAAATAGATAGGAGAGACGTTCTGCTCTTCTGATGATTACGCATTAAAACAGAATATGTGCGTATCATCCCAGTACAACATCCAGTACCATCATCAAGGTGAAGCCTAAGGCAAATCCTATCGTGCTTATGTTAGAGTGCGGACCCGTGGATGCCTCTGGAATAAGTTCCTCTATTACAACATAAATCATTGCACCTGCAGCAAAGGCTAACATATACGGAAGTATGGGAGACAGTACGGAGGCAAGGAGAATTATGGCAATTGCGCCTATTGGCTCCACAATGCCGCTGAGACCTCCTATGAGGAATGACTTGCGGTGAGAATTGCCTTCCGCTTTTAATGGCATTGATATTATTGCTCCCTCTGGAATATTCTGAATGGCAATTCCCAACGACATTGCGGTTACGCCCGCGAAAGAGATATCCGCATCTCCCTGTAAGGCTCCTGCGATAACAACTCCCACTGCCATACCCTCCGGCAGATTGTGAATAGTAACGGCAAGAGAGAGCATTGTTGTCCTGGAGAGCTTGCTCTTCATGCCCTCCGGGGAGTTGTTGTCTATATGGAGATGCGGTATGATATGATCGATAAGAAGCAGGAACCCGATGCCGCAAAGAAAACCTGTGGCTGCAGGAACAACAGAGAACTTGCCCATGTCTTCACACATATTCATAGAGGGAATAAGCAAAGACCATACTGAAGCGGCAATCATAACTCCGGAGGCAAATCCCAATAATAGTTTCTGTGTCTTAACAGGCATGGCATCCTTCATGAAAAACACAAAGGAAGACCCTATCAGCGTTCCCGCAAAAGGAAGCAATAAACTGAGTGCTAATTCTCCAATATACATTTGCATCTATATAAACAAGTTGGTAAAATGGTACTTTCTGATGCAAATTTAACTAAAACATTTCACATAACAATGTTAACAGGAACAATAAAAGCATAAGACTTGTAAACTTATAATCCCATTAAATTCTCAAAAATCATATATTGCAGATTCGTTAATTCGCTCAGAATACATTGGCATTAAATATTGATTACTAATTAAATAGTTAGCACAAACTATTGCGGTATTAAGAATTTATTTGTAATTTTGTGACATTAAACAAATACATATATATTATGATAGACATAAAAGCTACATTAAGCGAAAGCGAGGAGAGAATGGAGATGGCTGCAATGTTTCTTGAAGAGCAGCTTTCAAGAATACGTGCCGGCAGGGCTAACGTTGCAATACTTGACGGTGTAAGAGTAAACTCATATGGTTCTATGGTTCCTCTTAACCAGGTTGCTAATGTCTCAACACCCGACGCACGAACAATTGCCATACGTCCTTGGGACAAGAAGATGATAAGAGATATCGAGAAGGCCATCATGGACTCTGATGTTGGTATTACTCCAGACAACAACGGCGAGATTATACGTCTTGGCATACCACAGCCAACAGAAGAAAGGCGCCGTGAGCTTGCCAAGCAATGCAACAAAATAGGCGAGAAGGCTAAAGTTGAGGTTCGTAATGTAAGAGGTGACATTAAGGACAAACTGAAGAAAGCGATAAAAGACGGTCTCTCAGAAGATAATGAGAAAGATGCAGAGCTTGAGCTTCAGAAGATTCATGATAAGTACATCAAGAAACTTGACGACTTACTGGCAGAGAAGCAGAAAGAGATAATGACTGTATAAACCCACAGACAAGAATACGGCACAGAGGCATATAAAAAATAAAGAACTATGTCTCTGTGTCATTTTTTACATGCATAAAAGAAAGACTTAACATTTGACATTCTTTACTCGTGAAAGGAGTAGTAATAAAAAACACAGGCAGTTGGTATAGTGTTCTTACCGATGACGGCTCTATAGTGGAATGTAAGATTAAAGGCAATTTCCGCTTAAAAGGAATACGCAGCACAAATCCAGTGGCTGTTGGCGATAATGTCACTATCATCTTGAATCAAGAGGGAACGGCGTTCATATCATCCATTGAAGACCGCAGAAACTATATCATACGCAAATCGTCAAACCTGTCAAAGCAAAGCCATATCATTGCCGCAAACATTGATTTGGCTCTTCTTGTTGTTACGGTAAATCATCCGCAGACATCAACAACCTTCATCGACCGCTTCATAGCTACTGCCGAAGCTTATAACATTCCGGTGGTCTTGGCATTCAACAAGTCGGATATACTTTCCGCAGATGACTTGGAAACACAGAAGATGATGATAAACCTGTATGAGTGTATTGGTTACAAATGCGTTGAGATTTCCGCCCTTGAAGGAAAAGGCATCGCACAACTGACCGAACTGCTAAAAGACAAGATAACTCTTTTCAGCGGGAACAGCGGTGTAGGTAAAAGCACTTTGCTGAATAATCTTATACCTGACGCCAATCTCCGCACGGCAGATATCTCGTATGCTCATAATACAGGCACTCACACAACCACATTCAGCGAAATGCTTCCCCTTCCGTTCGGAGGATGGGCTATAGACACTCCCGGCATAAAAGGATTCGGAACATTCAATATGGAACCTGAGGAGATATGCAGTTACTTCAAGGAGATATTCAAGATGTCTGAGAACTGTCGGTTCAATAACTGCACACACACTCACGAACCGGGCTGTGCTGTTGTTGAAGCCGTTGAGAATCATTACATCTCATTAAGTCGCTACAACTCTTATCTGAGTATGCTCAATGATAAGGATGAGTCAAAATACAGAGAGTCTTATTAGGAAGCTGCAGACACAGCGATGACAATTAAGAAAAACATTTATACAAAGGCCATTAATATTTCTACTAACTAAAACGAAACACATAATGAAAAGAACTGTAGCCATACTGTTATTTCTCCTTGCCGTTACTTCCTATGCACAGCAACCAGCACCGCAAGTTGTTCATCCTTCTGTTGGTACAAAGTGGAAGTCGTCTGACAACAAAATAAGCATTGAGCTGATAGATAAGAAACAATATTTCGACTGGTCGGACAAAGCCACACTTGACAAGGATATATATTCTCCGAAGTCAGTGAATATACACCCTGACGGCAGAAAATTCTATGTAAACTCACTCGAAGGATGTGTAACAGTTGTATATGATATGCAGACACGTAACAAACTGAAAACCATCAAGCATCGCTTTACTGCAGCCGACAGCCGTCTGTGGTCTAAGCCCAGCTCGTTATATCCGTTCACTCATTATCACGATAACCTAAATACCTTCTACGGAAAGCCTGTAGAAAGCACATTCTCGCATGATGGACGTTACTTGTGGGTTCCATATTACCGACGCAGCTATGATATTAATGCGCAAGACCCTTCGGCAGTAGCTATCATCGATACTGAGAACGACAGCATTGTAAAGCTCATGGAGACAGGACCGCTGCCAAAGATGGTGGCTACATCTCCCGACGGCAAATATGTAGTGATAACTCATTGGGGTGACAACACACTCGGACTAATTAACATCAGCAGCGACAATCCGTCTGAATGGCATCATGAGAGTCTGCTTGTTGTTGACTACAAACTGAAACTGAACTATAGTCTCACCGAGCCTGTTGACCGTGACAACGGTAGCGGCTATGCGTTGAGAGGAACAGTCTTCACCCCCGACGGCAAATATCTTCTTGTAGGATGTATGGGTGGTTCCGGAGGTATTGCCGTTGTTGACATGACGGAGAGAAAATATATCGGACGAATACTCGGAATGCGCAGTAATGTGCGACATCTTATTATCAGCAACAATTATCTGTACCTTAGCATCAATGGTGCGGGATATGTGCAACGCATAAAGATAGACAAGATAAAAGAGGCAATACAGAATGCCACAAACAAGGTAATCTATCTGAAAGGATGGGAAGAATGTAAGGTGGGCAGAGGAGCACGCACAATAGAAGTATCGCCATCGGGCCGTTATATCTTTGCCGCCTGCAACACAGTAAGCCAGCTGTATGTTGTAGATACCCAGACTATGACTGTCATATCCAGGGCAAACGTTGACTCTTATCCTGTGGGACTTGATGTGTCAGACGATGGCGCTTACGTGATAACCACATCTCAGGGCAGAAGAAAGATGGGTGGCAATGCTGTGGATATTTACAAGATAACATACTCTGACAAGGAATATACAAGTAAGAAATCCGAGACAAAAACCGACACAGCATCAGTAAGTCCGGTATTGACATCTGATGGTAGCAGCACAGGGTTGACCAATACCAATAACACACCTTATATTATTATATTAGGTGCAGCCGTCCTGACATTGATTTGTGCGGCATGTGTATATATTAGTAAAAGAAATGCCCATGCTCGGCAGGCTGACTCATATTAAAGAATAGACACAATACGCCTGAGACACTCTTGTTTGTTATCGCAGTCCTACTTTACTTGATATCCTGAAATATTAAAATAAACAAAATGGGAATAACACAACTCAATGATAAGAAAACCGCACTTCTTCTCTCTGGAGGTGTTGACAGTTCGGTAGTGCTCCACGAGCTTGTAAGCAATGGCATCACTCCCGACTGCTTTTATATTAAGATTGGTCCGGAAGAGGATGAGGAATGGGATTGCTCTTCTGAGGAAGATATTGAGATGGCAACGGCAATGGCACACCGTTATGGTTGCAAGCTCCAGGTTATAGACTGCCATAAGGAGTATTGGGACGAGGTGACCAAATATACTATGGACAAGGTACGAAACGGCTTCACACCAAATCCCGATGTAATGTGCAACCGTCTTATCAAGTTTGGCGCTTTCCATGATAAGAAAGGACATGAATACGATATCATTGCCACAGGTCATTATGCCCAGACCGAGATAATTGAAGGTAAGAAATGGCTTACAACCAGTCCGGACCCGGTAAAAGACCAAACGGACTTTCTTGCTCAGATATACGACTGGCAACTAAAAAAAGCCTTTTTCCCTATAGGTCATTATACAAAGGAGGAGGTGAGAGCCATAGCCGAGCGCGAGCATCTCATCAATGCCCGTCGTAAAGACTCTCAAGGCATTTGCTTTCTTGGAAAGATAAACTACAATGATTATCTGCGACGTTATCTCGGAGAGAAGCCAGGTGCCATCATAGAACTTGAGACAGGTAACAAAATAGGCAAGCATAAAGGTCTGTGGTTCCACACAATAGGACAGCGCAAAGGCTTAGGACTGGGAGGAGGACCATGGTTCGCTGTAAAAAAAGACATTGAACGTAATATCCTTTATGTAAGTCATGGCTACGATCCAGAGACAGCATACAGAAAATCGTTCTGTGTCAACGATTTCCATTTCCTCACAGAAGGCATACAGGAACTGCCTGAGCATGTCACATTCAAGATAAGACATACTCCAGAGCATCATAAGGCGAAGGTTATCAGGAATGGACAAAGCTTCATCATAGAGTCAGAAACAGCAATACATGGCGTGGCACCAGGTCAGTTCTGTGTTATATATGATGATGAGCATCATAAGTGTTATGGCAGTGGAGAAATCGGTATCTGACGTTATTCTCTGCCGGGAATAGCTTCAACGGCATTCCGCTTAGCCTGCATATACACGACATTATACCACGATTCAGTCTTCATTCCGATACAAAATCCGAAGGTTACGCAATAAAAAAAACGAAAGGCAGCAGAACTAAGTACGCTGTCTTTCGTTTTTATTTTATAGGTGCTGTATAATAGTACAACACACTTGATGTCATTATACAATACCTTGTGCCATCATTGCCTTGGCAACCTTGAGGAATCCGGCAACATTTGCTCCCTTAACATAGTTGATGTATCCGTCAGCCTCTGTACCATACTTCACGCAGTTAGCATGAATGTCATTCATAATGTTCTTCAGTTTTGCATCAACTTCCTCACGGCTCCAGCTGAGACGCTCAGAGTTCTGTGTCATCTCAAGACCTGACACTGCAACACCACCGGCATTAGCAGCCTTTCCTGGTGAGTACAGAATCTTTGCATCCTGGAACACCTTGATAGCCTCTGGTGTTGTAGGCATGTTCGCTCCCTCACTGACAGCAAACACTCCATTTGCTACAAGTGCCTTTGCTGCCTCCTCATTGATTTCATTCTGTGTTGCAGAAGGAAGAGCGATGTCTGCTTTCTCAAACCAAGGCTTAGCACCCTCAACATATTTCACACCGTATGTCTCAGCATATTCACGGATACGTCCACGCTCAATATTCTTCAACTCCTTGATATAAGCCAGTTTCTCGCTGTCAATACCGTCTGGATCATAGATGTAACCGTCAGAGTCTGAGCAGGTAACAACCTTAGCGCCAAGTTCAATACATTTCTCTATTGTGTACTGGGCAACGTTACCAGAACCACTGACAAGCACAGTCTTACCCTTGATGTCAATATTTCTGGTCTTCAGCATATTGAGAAGGAAATAAACATTTCCATAACCAGTAGCCTCAGGACGAATAAGTGAGCCACCAAACTCCAGACCCTTACCTGTGAATACTCCAGTCCACTGGTGTGTCAGTTTCTTATACATTCCGAACATATAAGCAACCTCACGACCACCAACACCGATGTCACCAGCAGGAACGTCCTCATCTGGACCGATATGACGATAAAGCTCTGTTATGAAAGCCTGGCAGAATCGCATGATCTCGCCGTCACTCTTGCCGCGAGGAGAGAAGTCTGAACCTCCTTTACCTCCACCCATAGGAAGAGTAGTGAGTGAGTTTTTGAATGTCTGCTCAAAAGCCAAGAACTTCAAGATGCTGACATTCACTGACTTGTGATAACGTATACCGCCCTTGTAAGGACCAATTACGTTGTTGTGCTGCACACGATAAGCCATGTTTGTCTGAACATTGCCTTTATCGTCAACCCATGTTACGCGGAATGTAATAATGCGATCTGGAATACAGAGACGCTCAATAAGGTTAGCTCTGTCGAACTCAGGATGCTTGTTATACTCCTCCTCAATTGTTCCTAACACCTGACTAACCGCCTGGATATATTCAGGCTCATTTGGAAATCTCTGCTTAAGATTTTCTAC
>JAFQGS010000075.1 GCA_017415455.1 Prevotella sp. | reverse complement strand
TTGCTATTTTATCCTTCACATCCTTCACATCTTCACAAAAATCACCTGAAAAGTATGCGTTTTTTTTGACATAAATACCATACTAACACACTGAAAGTATGGTACTTACGAGTAAAAAGCATGGTGTTTTTGAATTAATGTCACAAAAATACAAAAATGTGACAATAATTGGAATTAATGTCATTTTTGCCAGACATTAATTCCCTGAAATATAACTCTTTTTATTAAATATGTGTTAATATTTAACTGGATTTAAGTTAAAACACCCCAAAATCGGGTGAATTAATGCACGCCAAAAATGACATTAATTCAAAAAATGTGGCATTAATGCACGAAAAATATATGAAATAGATTCTTGGGATTTTTGAATGTCATCAGATTCAAAAGAATCTCTATATCTTACTCAAGTTTCGGATGTTAAGAAGATATAGGAAGATAGAAGAGCGTTTAAAGTTTAATGGTTAAAGTTTAATGGTTAAGGTTATCGTTCTCGTTAATCAATTAACTTGTCAACTCGTTACTTGTCAACTTTTTAAAGTTTAAAGTTTAATGGTTAAGGGCCTTTGGAAGAATATAGTAGAAGATAGAGGACACGTGTTGATGAACGAAAGGGTTAATACTCTGTTTGCAGCCTTCCTGTAGCAAAACTATTGTTTTTTATCTCCTTCTGTCTTCATCTGTCTCCCTCTATCTGCAAGGCAAGCGGAACCTGTGAAACTTAATATCTTATATAATCCATAGACCTTCTATGTATGCAATAAAAGAAGAATGATATGAAGCAGATCATACCATTCTTCTTTTTATTTATAAGATGATTAAATAAACAAACTGCCTATTTGATATACAAGTGCGGATATCACCCATGCGAGCAGTGTTGTATATCCGGCGGCGAACAGTGCCCATTTCCAGCTTCCTGTCTCTCCCTTGATAGCCGCAATCGTTGCAATACAAGGGAAGTATATCAGTACGAAGAGCAGATAACAGAATGCGATGAGAGGTGTTATGCCGTTAGCAGACATCTTTTCGTAAAGGCTGTCATAGCGTGTCTCGTCCTCTGCTATGCTGTCATCGCCAGCATAAAGCACACCCATTGTTGAGGCAACAATCTCTTTTGCGCCAACACCTGTTATGAGTGCCACGTCAAGTTTCCAGTCAAATCCCTGGAGTTGGAATACCGGCTCAATGGCCTTGCCTATCTGTCCGATATAGCTTTGCTCCTGTTGCTCCTGAGTGCTCAGTTCATCATTGTGCGGGAAGTAACCCAATGCCCATACAATGATACTTGCAACGAGGATAATTCCTCCCATCTTCTTCAGATACTGCTTGCCCTTGTCCCATGTATGTCTTAATATGGCCTTGACGGTTGGGAAACGATAGGGTGGAAGTTCCATGACAAAAGGTGTGTCCTCTCCCTTCACCAGCCAGATGCTGAATATGCGGCTCATTATCACTGCGAGCAATATTCCTATGGCATAAAGCGACAGCATGATGAGGCTCTGATATCTTACGGCAAAGAATGTTCCTACAATCATTATGTAAATAGGCAGACGTGCCGAGCAACTCATAAGCGGCAGGATGAGCATCGTTATGAGTCTGCTGCGTCGGCTCTCAATAGTTCTTGTTGCCATTATGGCCGGAACGTTGCAGCCGAATCCCATAATCAGTGGGATAAACGACTTGCCGTGAAGTCCCATTTTGTGCATTAGCTTGTCCATGATGAAAGCCGCGCGTGCCATGTATCCGCTGTCCTCCATGAAAGATATGAACAGATATAGGATAAGGATTTGCGGGAGGAATATTATCACAGAGCCGACACCGGCAATTATTCCGTCCACAATCATATCCTTTAGCGGTCCGTCGGCCATGGTGCTGCCGACAAATTCTCCCAGAGCTCCTATGCCTGCGTCAATCCAGTCCATGGGGTAAGCACCGATGGTGAATGTCACCTCGAACATAATGTAGAGGAATAATATGAAGAGCGGGAAGCTCCAGTGCTTGTTTGTCACAATCTTGTCAAGCAGATGTGTTATCTGGTATGTGTCTTGCCTTGTGCCTTCCTCGAATCCAGCCTCCTGAAGTGCGCCGTGAATGAATCCGTACTTAGCATTCATTATGGCTGTCTCGCTGTCCTCTTTGGTGTCTTTCCTCACATCCTCTGCCGCTTTGTTGCGTATAGCGATGATTTTCCCGGCGTTAGGCAGCTGCTGTATCAGTTTCTCTGTCTCCTTGTCCATTTCAAGCAACTTGATTGCCAGGTAGCGTGTGGAGTACTTATGGCGTATGTTCTCGTTGCTCTGCAACTCGTCTTTTATCGCATTTATGGCATTCTCTATGTACATGCCGTGGTTCAGATGGATGTGTCTGAATACGTTGCGCCTTGGCTTGTCGCCATGAGCGAAATCCTCTTCATGGTCTCCGCCATGCTTCTTCTCATAGTGCTTGTGCCATTCCTGAAGCTCTTTCGCCACCTCGGGATTAATGTTTCCGTCTTTATCAAGGAAGTCCACACCCTCATACATGTTGATAATCATGTGGAATAAGAGCTCGATGCCTTCTCCTGTCTTGAAGACAGTGGGTACCATAGGTATGCCGAAGAGCTGTCCGAGCTTATTGTAATCAAGCTTGTCGCCTCGTTTCTCAAACTCGTCATACATATTAAGTGCGCATATCATACGCAGATTCATATCCACCAGCTGTGTGGTGAGGTAGAGGTTTCTTTCTATGTTGGATGAGTCTATGATGTTTATGATGACGTCAGGAGTCTTTTCTATTATCTGCTCTCTTACATATAGCTCCTCTGGACTGTATGCAGAGAGCGAGTATGTGCCGGGCAGGTCTGTTATGTTGAAACGGTAGCCCTCAAACTCAGCATAGCCTTCCTTAGCATCGACGGTTACTCCAGAGTAGTTGCCGACACGCTCATGTGCTCCGGATACGAAGTTGAACAGAGAGGTCTTGCCACAGTTGGGATTACCTACGAGTGCAACGTTTATTGTGCGGCGTTTCTTCTTCGCCACCTCATGCAGCTTCTCTTCCGTAACTTCCGGTTGGTTATGGGGATTGTCCGAATTGTTTTCCTGGTTGTTAGGGTTGTTGTCTGCCTCATCGTAACTGTTCGCAGATACAATCTCAATCATTTCTGCCTCATCGTGCCTTAAGGAAACCTCATATCCCATCACCTTATACTTCACAGGGTCTTGCAATGGAGCATTGAGCAAAACCTCAACGGTCTTACCCTTGATGAATCCCATTTCTACGATGCGTTTGCGGAAACCGCCATGACCAAGAACCTTTACGATAACGCCCTTGTCTCCTGTCTTTAGTTCGGATAATCTCATGTTAATTATTTAAATATCATTATTTTCAATGCAAAGGTACAAATATTTGTTGTTTTTATAGTATTTGATATGTCTGAATACCTACAAATGATGATGCGGAGGGTGGATAATATTGCGATTATTGGTCACAAATGATTAGATTTTTGTTTATCTCTCACTAATTTATTTCCTAATTCAATTCTTTATTGTATCTTTGTGAAACTTAAAAAGGTGATTAATCGCCATTTTCAGTCAGATACTGTTAAATTGATCCGTATAAAACAAATTATTAAATAGAATACTATTATGAACCGAATTGAACGCTTTTATGCTACGATAGAACGTAGACCGGTGGACCGTCCGGCCTCTTGGCTGGGAATACCAGATGAGGGAGCATTGCCGAAACTGTATGAGTATTTTGGGGTTGACAACATGAAAGACCTGAAAGCGCGTCTGGGAGATGACATCTATCCAGTGGAGATGCCTTATCACTCTCCGACGAGCAATGCCATTTATGCGGCTTTCGACTTTGCCAAGAAAAAGAGCGATGGCTCTAATGAGCACCGCACGCTGACAGCACCGGGATTCTTTGAGGATTATACAGATGCCTCTGCTGTGGACCTGTTTGACTGGCCAGAGCCAGAGAAATACATCGATCCGGAGGAATGCCGTAAGGTTGTAGAGGATGTGCCAGACGGTTATGCTGTTCTTGGCGTTGTGTGGTCGGCACATTTCCAGGACGCCTGTGCCGCATTTGGCATGGAGGATGCATTGGTTAAGATGTTCATCGCGCCAGACTTGTTCAAGGCGGTAATTGATAAGATAACCGATTTCTATCTGCGGGCAAATGAGATATTCTACAAGGCTACACAAGGAAAACTTCATGCCGTGCTGATTGGTAATGACTTTGGCAGCCAGCAAGGACTGATGGTTGGTCCGGAGCAACTGAGAGAGTTTGTGTTTGACGGGACACGCAAGCTTGTAGAGCAGGCTAAGCGCTATGGCCTGAAGGTTATACACCACTCTTGTGGTAGCATTTACGATATAATACCCGATCTGATTGGTCTTGGTGTTGACGCCATTCATCCTATCCAGGCCCTTGCAACAAAGATGGAGCCGGACAGGTTGAAGAATGATTTCGGCGGACGGGTGTCATTCTGTGGAGGTGTGGACGCACAGTATCTGATGGTGAACGGCACACCGGAAGAGGTGAGAAAGAAGGTTACAGAGCTGAAGGAGACATTCCCTACAGGACTGATTGTTTCGCCAAGTCATGAGGCTATCCTGGTGGATACCAAGCCAGAGAATGTTGAGGCTCTGTTTGACGCTGTGGGATGTGGAAAGAAACGCAAGCGCCGTTATGGCAGTGTCATCGCCGTGAACCCGGAGAAGCTGGAGGAGTATAAGCGACTTCATGCAGCGGTATGGCCTGGAGTACTGAAGATGATATACGACTGCAACCTGCGCAATTACAGCATCTATTTCAAAGACGGTTATCTGTTCAGCTATTATGAGTATGTAGGAACAGACTACGAGGCAGACATGGCAAAGATGGCGGCAGACCCCGAGACCCAACGTTGGTGGGATGTGTGCATGCCTTGTCAGCGCCCGCTTGACACACGACAAGAAGGGGAGTGGTGGGCTGATATGGAAGAGGTCTTCCACACTGACTAAAGCAACTAAATAGTTTGGAGCCTGCAAACACATCGTTTGCAGGCTCCAAACGTAATGAATTCAGGCTCCAAACGGCACGTATTCAAGTTCTAATCAGAAGGCGTTTGGGCATCTGGAGGATTTTAGGGAGTTAGAATGAAAATCCCAAGTATTCATATTAATATGAACACTTGGGATTTGTTATTTATAGCCTCTGGTGCTTAATGCATTTCAGAAATCAATGACTTCTATTGTTCTTCATCTCCAGTATATTCCTGGTCAACTATTACTTCGTCAATCTTAAGATGAGAAGATGTTATGAAACCTAAATAAGGAGAGTGTAACTGACGCTTCCAGCGGAAAATTTCAATATTGTCATAGGATATGATAATTTTGCCCCCTTTGCGTTCTATCGTTACCTCAATCGGACGATCTTTCTTTTTCGGTAGTTTAATACGGACTTCTTCTCCTTCATCCATACTAAATTTACCATTATTATAAGTACATGCTATAAACTTATTTTCCTGGAAAATAAAAGCAAGCCTTTTAAAGTTCTCATTCATATCGAACAGAATAGCCGATGTCTCTTTTTCGTCAAATTTAGGAATTACCATTTTTATAGTAATTTTAAAATCATATTCTGTTAGAATCGGCAAATCTGTACTACTATTTATATAGAAACCTTCTTTTTTTACTTTCAATTCAAGGAATCCCATATTCGTTAGAGCACTAACGTCCTTGTCTGCATATTGCGTCCAATCTAAAGAACTCATTCCGTCAAAGGTATCTATAATCTTTATTTGAGCATTAGCAGAAGATGAAAGTATCAATAAACAAAGTAATGACAATAAATTCTTTTTCATGATTTAGTGTTTTCCTATTCGTTGTTGCATTTCATTAATTAAAGGTTCATAATGTTTCAATACGCGCGTCCAAGGTTTGTAACCTTGTTCTCCTCGAGTATCAATTGGTGCAATCTCGGATTTGATTCTAATCTGATAGGCTAAACCTTCACTGGTAATTTCCTTGATTTGAACCGAAGTACGTACTTTTAGTTCACTTTTCGGGAACTTATCAACCTTCCATGTTGTATTCATGTATCCAGAAGCCTTATCGGAAGTTTTCATCTCGTCAAAATAATTCAACATAACTTGTGATAGCAATTTCCAGGCTAAATTCTCATCAACTCCGTCACGAACGTTTATTGTAAAATATCTGTTTGCTAAATCCGATTCAACAGAAGCTTCTATTGTCTCGTCTTCTCTCAAATCAATTGGAATAGCCTTACGTGTGTCATGTTTATATATTCGCAAATTCTTCTCAATATAGCCGGGAGCTTCTACCTTGACACTAAAGAATTCATCTTTTCCTTTAAAGTTCAATACATACACTCCGTCTCCAACATAATTTCCGTCTACATATATTTTTGCATTTTCTGGAGTTGTCACAATCTTAATCTTTTTCGCTTGTGCATTATTGGGAAAAATCAAACATGTGCACACCATTGCGAATAATGCTATTAAATATTTTTTCATATTCTATATACTTTAATTTTAATATTTCATATTATATATTCAAATCTTCTTGTTTTCTTATTTTTTATAATAAGTTGTATCCCCTAATCTTAGACTAACAACGTTCCTCCTGTCTGAAGTCATTCGATAGGTCCCCTTATATACAGTATTCCCATATTCATCTAATAATCTGACCTCTCCTTCTTGTAATCTATAAGTACATTTTACTACTAATCTATCACCTTCATAAAGTTCACAAATTCTATTTGAGTAAAGATAGATTTCTCTTCCATCGTTCGCTCTTAATTTTTGGGTAGTACGGAAAACGACGTAATTATCCGCAAAAACAGTTTCTACTTCACTACCCGTTGCCTCAAAAGGATAAGTTAAGGAAATAAGCGTAATTAGTACAAGAAATAAATGTTTCATTTACGTTTAAATTTAATTTTATGATTTACTTAACGGCTTTTCAGTTACTCTGTAGTACCTGTTGATTTAGTTTCGGAATACGCACAAAAAAAGCGCGGTACTTTTGTTGTATCTCGCTCTCTAAGGTGTTTGGCGTAACCTGAACTCACAAGATAACACAAAAGTCCACGCTTAGGCGTGAACATTTTATGCAAATCCTTCTGAGTCCTTTCAAGTCGCCAAACTTTTAGAGAGAAAGAATAAGCTAAAACGCTTTTCCAATATGTATTTAAATGTGCGTAAACAAATTATACGCTATGTTTCATTGGCAAATTATTTTAAGTTAATATTAATGAGATTTTTGCAAAGATATGTTTTTTATTTGTAAAGGCAAAATTATTATTGATTAATTAATTTCGTTTTGCTCTGTAATCTCCTTCTCTGACTCATCTTCTGCGCTGACACTCTCCTTAACGTTGAAATAGTCCTCAAGTTCTTTACGGGCCTCAGCGGAGTTGTTCTGCAGAATCTTTATTATCTGTCCGTGCTCCATCAGTACAATCTTAGAACTGATGTCTATTGTGTGCGACAGATTGTGGCTGCTCACAATGATTGTGGCGTTAGTCTCTTTATTGTATTCCACAAGAAGGTTCTTGAGCATTATCTGACTTGTTGGGTCAAGGAAGTTAAACGGCTCATCCAGGATAACCAGATCTGGTCTGTGCAGGAGAGTGGATATTATACCGATTTTCTGTTTGTTGCCGGCAGAGAAACTTCTTATCAGCTTTTTCTTTCCGAGAATCTCATCGCCCATAAACTTCTCAAACATCTCAAGCTTGCTGTCCACTTCCTCTTTGGATATGTTGTTCACCTTACCGATGAAATAGAAATACTCCTCTGGTGTAAGGAATTCAATGAGAAATCCCTCGTCTATATAAGCACCGGTGATGGTTTTCCAGTCTTCGGATAGTGCCGGGTTGATTATTTGTGGACTCTCGACATCAGCGGTTGTCATCTCCACCTTACCGTCATTGGCTTTTAATAAGTCCAGGATTATGCGGAAGAGTGTGGTCTTGCCGGCTCCATTGTTTCCTACAAGGCCTATTAACTCACCGTTGTCTATGCTCAGATTGTCTATGTTGACAACTTCGTTGTCGCCAAATGACTTCTTAACGTTTGATATTTCTATTTTCATAGCAGTTGTTTTTCTAAAAGTGTAAGACTGTTTGTTTTTATCTAAAAACAAAATGCTTCTGAGTTCCTACCATATCCAGATGTGTGTTTATAACAAATGATATATGTAATAACTCAGAAGCATTTATATATTAATTTATAATTTATACCAATCCCTTGCCGTGGCAGTTCTTAAACTTCTTACCACTACCGCAAGGACATGGTTCGTTACGTCCAGGAAGCTTGTCCTTCTTTATCGGGGCAGGGCGCTGAGCTGCAGACTCACGTGTGTCGTGGCTTGCCGCTGCCTGCTGAGCAGGGTCGGAGAGGTCGTCTTTCTGCTCGTTATATCTCTGGCTGCGCTGTTCAGGTGCTGCTTCTCTTACTTCTTCCTGCTGCATCTCTGGAATCTGTCCGCGCATCAGTATGCCAACAATGCGGTTGTTCATTTGGTCAACCATATCATCAAACAGTTTCACACTCTCTAATTTGAATATTATAAGCGGGTCTTTCTGCTCGTATGATGCATTCTGTACACTGTGCTTCAACTCATCCAAGGCTCTCAGATTCTCTTTCCAGCAGTCGTCAATGATGTGCAGGAGGATTGACTTCTCAAACTCCTTTACTACACTCTTGCACTCTGTGTCGTAAGCCTCCTTAAGATTACACCTTATATTATATATACGCTTACCGTCAGTAATAGGCACCATGATGAACTCATACATGCTGTTCTGATTCTCATAGACCTGCTTGATTACTGGATAGCCTATGGTCTGGATTCTCTCTGTCTTTCTCTTGAAATCGCTTATCGCAATCTGGAATGATTTCTCTGCAAGTTCCTCACGGCTCTCGTTGATGAACTCATCATTGCTGAACGGACATTCCATTGCAAGGGTCTTGAGGAATTCCTCCTTGCATCCCTCGTAGTCGTTCTTCTCTATGATATTGCAAACGCGGTCCCAGATGATGTTTGTGATATCCATGCCTATACGCTCGCCCATGAGAGCATGACGGCGTTTCTCATATACAACGGTACGCTGCTTGTTCATTACGTCGTCGTACTCAAGAAGACGTTTACGTACTCCGAAGTGGTTCTCTTCAACTTTCTTCTGTGCACGTTCAATATTACTTGAGATCATCGGACTCTCAATACGCTCACCTTCCTTGAATCCGAGTCTGTCCATGACTCTTGCTATTCTCTCGCTTGCGAACAGACGCATAAGTTTGTCCTCAAGGCTGACATAGAAGACAGAACTACCAGGGTCTCCCTGTCGGCCGGCACGACCACGTAACTGGCGGTCTACACGTCGGCTCTCATGGCGCTCTGTACCGATAATGGCAAGTCCGCCTGCTGCCTTAACCTCGGGTGACAGCTTGATGTCGGTACCACGACCAGCCATGTTGGTTGCAATGGTCACAGCACCCTTACCGTCTGTACTTTGTCCGGCAAGAGCTACAATGTCAGCCTCCTTCTGATGAAGTTTTGCGTTAAGAACCTGGTGAGGAATCTTACGCATGCTGAGCATTTTTGAAAGCAACTCGGAAATCTCTACAGATGTTGTTCCGACAAGTGTAGGACGACCAGACTCGCGCATTGCCACAATTTCGTCGATAACGGCATTGTATTTCTCACGTGATGTCTTGTATACCCTGTCATCCATGTCCTTGCGGGCTATTGGCTTGTTCGTAGGTATCTCAACAACATCCAGCTTGTAGATATCCCAGAATTCTCCTGCCTCAGTTGTAGCAGTTCCTGTCATTCCTGACAGCTTGTGATACATACGGAAGTAGTTCTGTAATGTTATAGTTGCAAATGTCTGTGTGGCGTCTTTTACCTTTACGTGCTCCTTGGCTTCAACAGCCTGATGGAGTCCGTCGCTCCACTGGCGTCCTTCCATGATACGTCCGGTCTGCTCATCAACGATTTTCACCTCACCGTCAATAACAACATATTCATCATCCTTGTTGAACATGGTATATGCCTTAAGGAGCTGTTGTATTGTATGAACCCTCTCGCTCTGAACGGCATAATGGTTAAGGAGTGAGTCTCTCTTGTCTACCTTCTGCTGTTCTGTAAGGTCTTTTTCGTTCTCAAGATTAGACAGTTCTGTGGTGATGTCAGGAAGTACAAACAGCTCTTTGTCGTTAACTTGCTTTGCAAGCCATTCGGTTCCTTTGTCTGTCAAATCCACAGAGTTGAGTTTCTCGTCAACAACGAAGTACAATGGTTCTACAGCCTCAGGCATCCTGCGGTTGTTGTTCTCCATGTACATCTCTTCTGTCTTGAGCATACCTGCCTTAATACCTTCTTCTGAGAGATATTTAATTAAAGGCTTGTTCTTTGGCAGTGATTTGTGTGAACGGAATAGACTCAGGAAACCCTCTTCCTGCAACTTGGTGTCGTTCTTGTCACGTCCTTCATTAATCTTTTGCTTTGCCTCTGACAGATACTGAGTTGCAAGCTTGCGTTGTACCTCAACCAGCTTTTCTACAAGTGGCTGGTACTCCTCAAACATTTGGTCGTCTCCATTTGGTACAGGACCGGATATGATAAGTGGTGTTCGTGCATCGTCAACAAGTACAGAGTCAACCTCGTCGACAATAGCATAGTTATGCCTTCTCTGTACAAGGTCCTCTGGTGATATTGCCATGTTGTCACGCAGGTAGTCAAAGCCAAACTCATTGTTTGTTCCGAATGTGATATCGGCTTTGTAAGCGTTACGCCTTTCAATTGAATTTGGTCTGTGCTTGTCAATGCAATCAACAGAAAGGCCATGGAACATATAGAGCGGCCCCATCCACTCTGAGTCACGCTTTGCAAGATAGTCGTTCACTGTCACCACGTGAACACCATTTCCTGTAAGTGCGTTAAGGAATACAGGTAGTGTGGCAACAAGAGTCTTACCTTCACCAGTGGCCATCTCGGCAATCTTTCCCTGATGTAATACTACGCCGCCAAATAGCTGAACGTCGTAATGCACCATGTCCCAGCGCATCTCGTTACCACCGGCAATCCATTTGTTGCTATAAATGGCTTTGTCTCCTTCAATCCTTACAAAATCCTTGGTTATTGACAGGTCACGATCAAAGTCTGTTGCTGTAACAACGATCTCCTCGTTCTCTGTCAACCTGCGTGCTGTCTCCTTTACAATACTGAAGGCAACAGGCATTACTTCGTCAAGTGCTTTCTCGTATGTGTTAAGAACTTCTTTGTCTAATTTGTCAATCTGAGTGAAAAGCTCTTCTCTCTCGTCAATAGGTAATGACTCTATTTTGCTTCTCAGCTCCTCAATCTTCTCTTTCTGTTCCTTGGCAGAGTCCTGTACATACTTTTGTATCTCTTTGGTCTTTGCGCGTAAGGCGTCATTGTCTAATGATTGTATCTCTGGATATGCAGCCTTTATTTTCTCTACAAGAGGCTGAATGAGCTTCATGTCTCGTGTTGATTTGTCACCGAATAGTGACTTGAGGAAATTACTAAATCCCATCTTAAATATTTATTTTAATAATATATGTTTATGTAAAGTTCTTGCAAAATTACTAATTTTATTTTGATTTAGCAGAGAACTATATGATAAATTGATATTTGACACCTAATTTGTATCAATAAAGCGCACTTTTAGAAAAGTGGAGCGGTGTCACATGCGTTAGGGGCTCTTATCTGTATACTCTTGGCGATAGTAGGTGCAATACGCTCCATTATGACATGTCCGTCATTCTTATCTGATATTATTCCAGCCCCGTAAAATATAATAGGGTATGGTGTGAACCTGAACGGAGACTTGTATTGTTGCTGGTTGTCCTCGTTGAATAGTTTCCAGCCAGGCATTGTCTCTATTATTATATCACCGCTGTGAAATGCGTTAAATCCGTTGCGTATCTTGTCGGAAGATAATGAAGACGTTATGTTGTTGCTGGTATATACGTTCTGTACACCTGAGTTCTGCATCAAGAATGATTTGCAATGCTCTAAAATGTCGTTGCAGTTGAGCCTTCGCTCGTCAATCATTCTTGTATTTAGATAAATGTTATTATAGAAGCAAGCGTCAATGTATTTGTCGTGACCATAAATGGCGCTAAGATACATATTAAGAAGATTGGCGCTTCTGTTTATGTAGAATGTTCCAGATGGAATTCTGTATTTCTCGTACTCTTCGTCACTTTTGTCCTCAAAACCGCTGCTGGTCAGAACTATAAGGATGTTGTCCTTTCCAAATTTGTTCTCAATATGTGATATTAGTTTCTCTATGTTTCTGTCAAGCTTCAGATAACTCTCTTTGATGTCGTTTTTGTTCTCCTTTAATATGTTGTAGGTCACAAAAATCATGTCGGTGACGTCATCATACCCCATTATGTTAGAGTCGATACACTGCAGAGCCATGTCCGTAATATGACAGTTGTCATAGTTGTACTGTCGTTTTACAATGTTGTTGTATGCGTTGAGCCATTTGGGAGCTTTCTTCGAGTAATATGACGATGTGCACCATTGCTTGCTGTTGTTGTCTATCCAGAAAGCACCGTCGGCGGAATGTCCAGCAGATATTATTGCTGCGTCACGGTCGTGGGCAATTCCGTAAACAATGGCCTCTCCTTTGGATGCGACTTTTAGTTCGTCGCCAATTGTAGATGATGCGATCTGCGATGGTGATGATTTTGTATTTGTCCCAAAGTCGTAATATCTTGAGTCGTCAACGCATGATGTTGGAATAAGTGTTGCGCGGTCCAGCCATTGTGCTCCTACAATACCATTGTAATAAGGTGTGCTGCCAGTTACAATGGATGCTAATGCTGCGGTCTTGTCAGACGGCATAAATGAATAGTGGGCATTTCTGTAAGTTTTCCCATTGTGAATAAGTTTTCTTAAGCCATTCTCGGAGAAAGCTCCACAATATGCCTCAAGATGATTGGTGTTCATCTGCTCGACAATTACATTCACAACGAGTCTGGGTACCTCATTGTGGTGTTGTGCTCCTGCGATGATGCAATTCAGTATCGCTGTTAAAGTTATGCCGAGATATTTATTGTTCATGTTTTCTGTATCTTAATATGTTCCATATACATCTAATAAGCAAAGATAATGCCAATATGTACATTCCTTCAGCATAATGTTGTATTAATCCGCCTAAAAGGAAAAGTATGATGGCAATTATAGAGTAAAGCCAAAAACTGTCAGGTTTGTGCTTTATGCTGTTTTTTGTCGTCCTGTATATGAAGAGCAATGCCAGTGGGTTTAGTATGAGTATCTGCAGATTTGTGCTTGTAGTTGGGTGCTGCGAACAAAACATTGCGAGCAATACAATACCGCTTAAGCCGCATAATGACATGAGTAGTGTGTCATATCCCCAAAGCGATTTCCTTGTGAAGAACTCAATGGCGGTAATGGCAATGGTGATGATGAATATAATCCAGAAACACTCCGACGGGCGTAGAGGAAACGCACTCTCTGTTGTCGTATGAAACTTTGGCAGAATCCATCTGGAATCTTTTACCAAAGGAATAGAGTCACCGTCATTTGCTATTATTTGCGTGGTTTGGAAATCCTCCATTAGGTACTCTGGAAGGAATTGTTGCTCCTTTTTGTTTGTCGTGAAATCTGCTTTGAATCCAAGCAATAAATCGTTTCCGAACCTTGACCACGGGTGATTCATTGTGTAATGATGAATCATGTCTCTGTAAGAAATATTCCGTCGTGGTAATTTGTTGATATCCAAAAGCTTGTATGTGTTCTCTTCAATTGTGCATTTAATGGTTTTATCGCTGCTTATTTGTGATAATAAAATATCTCTTGCCCGTGTGGTACAGTTGTCGTAAATATAGTTGTATCTGTAAACTCTGTTCTCCGGTAGATAGTTGGTTTCAATAGCATCTCTTAGTTTGATTTTCTCCTCATTAGTAAGATTCAACTCCTGCTCGTATATTCCGCGCTTGTCATATTCATAGCTTCTGAGGAATATGTCAAACGGAATGATTCCCATTTCGTAATCTGTCAGTCCAAATATAAACCGTAGGACAAAGAATGGTTTGCTGAATGAAAACATTCCGTAGTTAACAGCAACGTCTATTCCGTTCTGTTTGTCCTCAAATCTTATTGCGGAATGACCGTAAAAAGAGTAGACCTCATTGCCCGGTTGACAGGTGAGCAGACTGACGCGTATAGTGGAATCGGCAGGCTCAATGTTGCTTGCCGTTGTCGAAATCGTGTTTTCTCCTATGGATTTGCCTGCAAATCCTAAGAGCAATATAATAGTAAGAAAGGTATATCTGAAATGTTTCACGATGCAAAATTAACTTATATTTCCCATTTTACATGATGTAGTTTCGTTTTTTTTCAATAATTTTGCACCATATTATATTTGTATGTCTAAAAAAATATATAGACTATATGAACTTAGTTATTGATATCGGAAATACGTGTACTAAATTTGTATGCTTCGATGGCGATAATGTTATATCCGAGGTGCGCTCCGATAAAGGCGAGTATGATAAACTGTTGAGACTCTGCTCTGATTATCATTTTGAAAAGGGTATTTGTGCAGCGGTTTCTCATACGTCTTCTGAGTTCAACCATCTTCTGGATAGTCTCCCATTCCCCGTGCTTCGGTTTGAGAGTGGCGTGACTCCTGTACCTATTATTAATAAGTATAAAACTCCTCATACACTTGGCGCCGACAGGCTTGCGGCGGCTGTAGGCGCTAATTATATGCAGCCGGGAAGAGATGTCTTGATTATAGATGTCGGTACTTGTATTACATTTGATTTTGTTAATTCCTCAGGCGAGTATTTAGGAGGTAACATCTCACCTGGTCCTACTATGCGCCTGAAGGCTTTCCATGAATTCACCTCAAAGTTGCCTTTGATAGAACGAAGAGGAGAGGTGTCCGAACTGGGAGATACCACAGAACTTGCATTGCGTAATGGTGTATATCATGGGGTTAGATATGAGATTGAAGGATATATAACAGAATTTTTGAGAAAATATCCACAACTTTTTGTTTATTTAACGGGTGGTGTTCATCTAAATTTGCATTTCTCAGAAAAAATGCCCATCTTTGCAGACAATTTTATTGTCCCACGCGGACTTAACAGAATATTAGAGTATAATAATGAATTTTTATAGAAAGTTTTTTTGTTTAATAGTGTTTGCTCTCTTTGTCGTGCATACTTCTTCGGCGCAGAGCGGCACAAACTCTCCTTATAGTCAGTATGGCTTAGGTTTGCTCAGTGATCAGACAAGTGGTTTTAACAGGGGTATGAATGGATTGGGTATCGGATTCCGTGAGCATAATCAGGTGAATTTCATAAATCCGGCATCATATTCAGCCATGGACTCTTTGATGTTCCTGTTTGATATTGGTATGTCTGGGCAGATAACAAATTTTGAGGAAAACGGGCATAAGCTGAATGCAAACAATGCAGATTTTGAATATGCTGTTGCAGGATTCCGTGCAACTGAAAATCTCGGAGTTAGTTTTGGTATCCTGCCTTTCACGAATGTTGGTTATAATTATTCTGTAAGTGAATATCTCAACAATGATAAAAATACAGTCTATACTAATACCTATGTAGGCTCAGGTGGTATTCATCAGATATATTTAGGTGCAGGCTGGCAGTTTATGAAAGGACTCTCTGTCGGAGCAAATATATCATATATATGGGGTGATATTGAAAGAACTGTAACTAACAGTTATAGTGATAGTTGGGCAAAATCGTTGTCTAAATACTATAGCACTTCGGTTAATAGCTATAAATTAGATTTGGGAGTACAATACACATTGGATTTGGATAAAAAGAACTCATTTACCTTCGGTGTCACTTATGGCCTTGGACATAAGTTAGGCGCAGACTCAGAATGTGATATCATCTCAATGGACCCTGCTGCGTCTCATCCAGATACAACATCATATATAGTTGATGATGCCGTTTCAATACCAACAACTATATCAGCAGGTGTGATGTGGGGATACAACAAGCAGTTGAAGGTTGGATTGGATTATAATTATCAGAAGTGGGGCAGTGAGGAGTTCCCGATTTATACCGTTGTTAATGGTGAGCCGGCGTATGTTCTTACCGACAAATATTATGAGGACCGTCATAAGATCACTCTTGGTGGTGAGTATTGTAAGGATGAATATGCCCGCTCTTTCATGTCAAGAATAAGATACAGGGCCGGTGTCTCTTATGCAACGCCATATTATAAGGTCAACGGTCAGGATGGTCCGAAGGAATTAAGCGTAAGCGCCGGCTTCGGTATTCCAATCGTTAACTCATACAACAATCGCTCAATCCTGAACGTGTCAGGCCAATGGGTTCGTACTACTGCGCCAGGGCTGATTACGGAAAATACTTTCAGGATTAATATAGGTATTACTTTCAATGAGCGATGGTTCATGAAGTGGAAGGTTAAATAATAGAATGCTATTTTAAAGCTCATAGTATCTTGCGTAAGTCTTTAGCCATATTGTTTCTTTTTAATGTTATTCTGCTTTCCTGTTCAGAGCAGAAGGAGCATACCGCACCTGCCATATACGACCGTGACTCAGTATCTATGATGACATCGTATGGTGTAAATACACTTATCTCTGATTCCGGAATAATGAAATATCGTATTATCGCAGAGGAGTGGGAGGTTAACCAGGTTCGTACTCCATCACGTTGGATATTCGAAAAAGGTCTTTTCATGGAGCAGTTTAACGAGAAACTTAAAGTAGAGGCTTTTATACAATGCGATACTGCATATTATTTTGATCAGTTGAAATTATGGGAGTTGCGTGGTCGTGTGAGAGTACGTACCGAAGATGGTATGAGATTTTTCAGTGAGGAGTTATATTGGGACCAGGCAAAGCGTGAACTTTACAGTAATAAATATTCTCACATTATCACTCCCGAGAGAGAGATGCAGGGCGCATATTTCAGAAGTGATGAGCGTCTGACCCGTTATTATATCAGCAATTCAAAGGGTTCGTTTGTAAAAGATGACATGAGCGAGAGTAAGAGTGATACGATTCTTACAGCTCCCGATACCACAAAAGCAAAGATGCGTCCGCCTGTTACACCTTCTGCTAAGACGAATTCAGCACTGCATCGTCCGCCTGTTATGCAGTAAATAGTGTGGAATATGTAGTATTTGGGGCTTTTGTACTTTTATCAGTATTAAAGATATTCATTGCCTTTGTTCTCATTGGCAATGATTTTTTTGTAGTTGGCATAGTCAAGCATATTCTTGGAGCCTTTGGCTTATTATACGATAAATGAGCAAATCTTCATCTTTCAGGTCTGAGTATAAAGGAAATCGCTTAACAATTGTGTATTATTGTTAACCCTAAAACACTTTCTTTACTGAAAACACGATGCGGGAAGCATTTTTTTACTTTAAGTATGCCGATTTCTCTTATATTTTTTGTAATTTTGTGCGCTAAATGTAAGATGTATAAATACAAATTCGAAATAATAATAATTAAAAACAAATAAATAATGGCAGCATTAGGAAAAATCAGAAGTAAGGGCGCACTTCTTGTAGGAGTGATTGGTTTGGCCCTTTTTGCATTTATCGCAGAGGAAGCATTCCGCTCTTGTGACTCAACAAAAGCGGAAAGCAGCCAGCAGATAGGTGAGGTGTTAGGTAAGAAAGTCAACGTTCAGGAGTTCCAGGCTCTTGTTGACGAGTATACCAATGTGATTAAAGTTACTCAAGGTAATGAGAACTTTACCGACGAGCAGCACAATCAGATAAAGGACATGGTATGGCAGACTTATGTTCAGAACAGAATTGTGGCAGATGAGGCAGAGAAAATCGGTCTTACTGTAACAGATGCAGAGATGCAGGACATATTGAATAAGGGTACAAACCCAATGCTCTTGCAGACTCCTTTTGTTAATCAGCAGACTGGTCGTTTTGATGCTAATCAGTTAAAGAAATTCTTGGCTGAGTATAAGACAATGCAGACATCAAATCCACAGATGGCTGAGCAGTATCAGGCAATATATAAGTTCTGGATGTTTATTGAGAAGACACTCCGCAATGAGCTTCTCGCACAGAAATTGCAGGTGCTTTTCGCTGGCTCAACTCTTTCAAATCAGGTTTCAGCAAAGTTGGCATTCAATGATGAGAACCAGGAAAGTGACGCGCAGCTTGTGTCTTTCGCATACTCTACAATTAACGACAAGGATGTAGAGGCAACAGAAAGCGAGCTCAAGGCAAAATATGAGCAACTGAAGTTGCGCTTTGCGCAGTCTGTAGAGAGCCGCGATATCAAGTTTGTTGATTTCCAGGTTCTTCCATCTACAGCAGACCGTACAGCTCTTAACAAAACATTTGCTGCTTATACAGAAGAAATGAAGAACGCAGCAGACCCAGCAGAGGTTGTTCGTAAGAGTGTTTCACTTATACCATATTTAGGAATACCACAGACAAAAGAGGCATTCCCAATTGATATCGCAGAGAAGCTTGACTCTATCGCAGTAGGTTCTGTAATGGGTCCTGTGGAGAACAAGATTGATAACACACTTAATGTTATTCGTCTTATGGCAAAGGCTCAGATGCCAGACTCTGTAGAAGTTCGTGCAATCCAGGTTGTTGGTGCTACTCAGGAGGCTGCAAATAAGTCTGCGGACAGCATTTATACAGCATTGCAGGCTGGAGCTGACTTTGAGACTGTTGCCAAGAAGTATTCTCAGACAGGCGAGAAAGCATGGATCACATCTGCTCAGTATCAGAATGCACCATCAATGGATAAGTCAATGAAGGCGTATGTAGAGGCACTCAATACTCTTGCGGTGAACGAGATAAAGAAGATAGAGATGCCACAGGGAAGCATTATTCTTCAGGTTACAGACCGTAAGGCTATGAAGGATAAGTATACTGTAGCTGTTATCAAGAAGACTATTGATTTCTCTAAGGATACATATTCTGCTGCTTTCAACAAGTTCAGCCAGTTTGTCAGCGAGAACCAGACACTGGATGCTATGGAGAAGAACGCTGCAAAATATGGTTTCAAGATGCAGGAGCGTCAGAACATAGTAAACTCTGAGCACTATGTTGCAAATGTGCGTGGCACACGTGATGCAATGAAGTGGTTGTTTGACGCAGAGGTAGGTGAGATATCACCACTGTATGAGTGTGGTAACAACGATCACCTTCTTGTATTAGCACTTACAAAGGTTAACGATAAGGGTTTCCGCTCACTTGATGACGTTAGAGTTAAGGAGTATGTAAGACAAGAAGTTCTGAAAGATAAGAAGGCAGAGAAGCTTGTTGCTAAGCTCAATGGCGTAAACTCTGTTAACGCAGCAAAGGCAAAGGGTGGTAAGGTTTCAGAAGTTAAGCAGGTAACTTTCGCAGCTCCAGTATTTGTACAGGAGACAGGAGCAAGTGAGCCTGCGTTGAGTGGAGCTATCTCTTCTACAGCTAAGGGTAAGTTCTCTGCTGTGCCTGTAAAGGGTAACGCTGGTGTTTACATGTTCCAGGTTCAGAACAAGACTACACGTCCTGTTAAATTTGATGCCAAAGAGTATGAGCAGAAGCAGATTCAGAATGCATTGCGTTATACAAGCAATTTCATGAATGAGCTTTACTTCAAGGCTAACGTTGTTGACAACCGTTATCTTTTCTTCTAAACTGATTATACAGAAATATTTGCAATGGGGAAATCCAGAGTGGGTTTCCCCATTTTTTTATACTTACATTGAATAATTAATACCAGTGAGGGGATAAAGGATTCGTATAGTAGTATATCACAACCTTCATTCCTGCATGCTCTCTACAAATTTCTTCTATCCACATAAAATAGTCAGTGGAGGATAAATTGCGCCTTCCTGTATTTGAGTAGTGATTGAAGAATACCTGCGGTTCTGATGGATAGTTCCTAATGGAGACAAAAAACAGAGTATCAGTTCAGACATTAAGTTAATATGGAACACTTTGCGGATATATGTGAAAATGATATTACAAACACGGCATTTATAAGTATGGTGTTTAGGTCTTAAAAGTATGCCATTTAGCCATCGTAAGTATGCCATTTAGCTATCGTAAGTATGCTGTTTAGCACTCAAAAGCAGTATGGTTTTGATTATCATTCTGTGTCTTTGTTTATTGGCATACAGGCATCATGTTATCAGGGTATGATGATGTATAATAAAAAACAGGTGGCTTCTGTCAGAGAAACCACCTGTCTGATTATTCATTTAATTGACTATTTGCTGTATTTGTCAATCAAAGCCTGGGCTTGTTCGCTTCCAAGCTCCTTGGCTTTCTTAAGATTTTCCAAACCTTCTTTCTTCTTTCCCAGCCGTATCTGTCCGATTCCAATCAGAGTATAGCCTTCTGCATAATCAGGTGCCACCTTTATTGATTGCTCAGCGTTGGCAATGGCATCCTCTATCTTGTTCACCCTGAGCAGCAGTGATGCCTTTTCGGCATGATATATTGGCTCCTGAGGATTCATCAGGATGGCAACGTTTATGTCAATGAGAGCCTGTTTGTATAGCTTGGCTTTTACCTCAGCCTGCTCTCTTATATAATAGAAGTCGTGTGTTACATTTCCTCCAAGAACAATCTCGTAGCGTGTATAGTCAAAAACGGCAAGTCTGTATTTTCCCTCTTTCTCATAAACGCCTGCTCGCATTAGGAAGTATGGCGCGGCGTCTGCCATGTTCAATGTGTCTGTTCTGTTGATGGCACTGTCAAGCAATACAAGAATCTCATTGTTAGGTGCATTAAGCATTTGCTTGCATTGTGCTGCCTCGTAGTAAAGTTCGGGATTGTCAAATGATGTCTTTGTCAAATCCATGAACATGTCATGGGCCTTTTGATAATCGCCTTTTGAGAATATTATCTGTGCTTGCAGGTGTTTGTATAAAGGGGTAGGGGTCATTTCGTTTGCGGTGTTAGCCTCCTCAAGCGCCCTGTCAAGTGTCCAGCCGTCATGTTGGATATTGTTGTACATTATGTTATTGTATATCATTCTGCCATAGTTATAATGTGCGTCAGCCTTTTTGTCTGCTTTCTTTATGGCAGTCTCCATGTTCTCCGCAGCGATATCGGTTCTCTTCTCTGCAAGTGCAACATTGGCGCGTGCTGTATATCCGTCTGTAAGATTCGGGAAGAGGCTTATGAAATCATCAATTGCCGCAGAGTACTTTGTGGAATCATTATTCTGACCTATCATCATCAGGGCAAGCGTAGCCTGAGTCTGGTCTGTTGGCAATGCCAATGGTATTCCTGTCTGTCTGAAGGCATCTTCGTTGCATGACATTCCATTCACGCTCAGACTGTTAATATATCGTGCGTCAGTAGCATGAGTGTCATTGCTCGTTGTGGAAGACTGCATCAAACCGATTATCTCTCCTTTGCTGTTGACAAACGGGCATGCGGATGTGTTGTCCTGAGCGCTGGTTCCGAAGATATAATAAGAGTATTTATCCATGAATTTCTCCACGCTCTTTATGCTTGTCTGTTTTATTTCCGGTGATTTCAGGGCATATCCAACGAGCCATGCCTGTGCTCCAGTAACAGATGGGTTTGTTGCTATTGCCGCGGGAGTCGTCTTGCCGTTAACCCTGAATTTCGCAACATTGTAAATACTGTTTGCTCCTAACATACGGGTGACATCCATTTTTGTGCCTTTGCTGTCAATGACAACTGCGCTTTTTGCACCGATAAAAGGTTTGAGCTCGCTTATAGCTTCTCCGTTGTTTCCTATAAAGACACCATGGCTTGATGCCAATATGCTTCCGTCGTCCTTGAACGTGGTGAGCGTGAATACCGATTTGGCTGCATTCTTTACAGGGCCAGGCTGTGCCATTGTAAAGCTGCATAATGTTATCAATATGGCAATTGTTATGATTCTAATCTTTTTCATATTGCAAAATCTTGTTTCTGAGTTTAAATGATATACAAAGTTCATAAAAAAACTATTTATACGCAAATAAAATTTCATAAAGAAAGTGATATATTGTATATGCGTGATTCGCATGCTCAGGGCTCTTATGCCTTCAGGAGTTCTTTGGCGTTGCTTATGGCAGCCTCTGTTATGTCAGCTCCGCTCAGCATCTGTGCAATCTCGCTCACTCTCTCGTCGTCGTTTAGCATAACCATTCTGCTGACAGTTTCCTCAGGTGTGTCCTCCTTATATACTTTATAGTGTGTCTTTCCCCTTGCTGCTATCTGCGGCAGATGTGTAATACTTATGACCTGCTTGTCGTTATTCCCCATCTCCATCATCATCTCTGCCATCTGCTCGGCTATCTTTCCACTCACTCCGGTATCAATCTCATCAAATATGATGGTAGGCAGCATGACAGTCTTTCCTATCAGTGCTTTCAGAGAAAGCATTAAGCGGGCTATCTCTCCTCCTGATGCCACTTGCGAAACAGGTAGCATTGGTGTGTTCTTGTTGGCGCTGAACATAAACGAGATTGAGTCGGCACCATCGTCAGAAAGCGGTTTGTCTTGTATGTCAATGGCAAACTTTACATTAGGAATGCCCAGTGGAACAAGCATCTCTTTCATGTCCTGCTCAATTTTTCTTGCAGCTTTCTTCCTTGTTGCCGTCAGGATTCTTGCCTTTTCTTTACACTCTTCAAGCAGCATCGCCTCTTTTTCTGTCAAGGCTTTCAGCTCGTCGTCGCTGTTATCCATCAGAGACAGCTTCCTGGATATATCCTCTCTTATGCAGATAAGCTCATCAACAGTATCCGCATGATGCTTTTTCTGCAAAGAATATATCTTGTCAAGCGTTTCCTCTATTATCTCAAGCCTGTGCGGGTCGTAGTCTGTGTCTTCTGCCTTTGCGCTTATTTCCTGTGCGATATCCTTGATTTCAATATAGCAGGAGTCCAGCCTCTCGGATATGTCCTCAAGTCCTTTGCAAAGATTGCTTATGCTGCTGATATTCCTGTTGGCATCTCTTAATAACGAAATCACGCCGTTATTGTCATTCCCATTCAGGCAATTGTCAGCAGTGAACAGGGCGCTTTTTATTGTTTCAATATTGTTCAGCATCTGGCTTTCCTGTTCCAGGTTCTCCTGCATTCCGGGAGTCAGCTTGGCCTCGCATAGCTCATTATGCTGAAAACGCATGAAATCCTCGTTTGTTCTGTTGCGCTCTATCTCTGCGGAGAGTTCCCTTACCTCCTTCTGTGCCTCTATATATTGGTGGTACAGGTTGCAGTAGTCTTCTTTCTCTTTTCTGTTGTCTGCTATTAAGTCGGTTACTGATATCTGGAAATTCTTGTCGCTGAGCATCATGTTCTGATGCTGGCTGTGAATATCAATAAGCTGTTGCCCAAGGATTTTCATCAAGTTCAGTGGCACAGGTGTGTCATTAATAAAAGCCCTGCTTTTGCCATTGATGGTTATTTCCCGTCGCATGATACAGTCTTCCGCATCATACTCAATATTATTCTCCTCAAAGAAATCTCTCAGTTTATACTTGTCGATATTGAAATGTGCCTCTATGACGCACTTGTCTGAGCCTGATTTAATGCTTTTAATATCAGCTCTCTGTCCTATAAGCAGGTTTATAGCACCGAGAATGATACTTTTTCCGGCTCCTGTCTCTCCGGTAATCACCGAGAATCCCGGCTTCAGGCAAATGTCCAGGCAGTCAATTATCGTGAAGTTTTTTATATAAAGCTGATTAAGCATGTCTTTATTCCTTTATTTTTTCCCAGAAGTTATTTTGTGATGCGTTAATAGAGAATAAGATATCATACACGATTTCTTTTTCCTTCTGTGTTCCTTTTCCCTTATATATGTTACTCAATTCATCTTTCTTATAGTCTGTCCATATTTGTGGTAACATGCTAAGAGGCTTGTCTTCATGAACCTTCTTAAGGTTTGTCTCTATTGTTGTTGTGATATTTGTTCTACCTCGCTCTGCATTGTTTGCCATCTCGTCAAGTCCTTTGCGATAGTAGTCATATTGTAGTTGCCTGAAAGGTTTCATGGCTCCTTCCATATAGTCGTTGATAAAGGCAAAGCGGTTGCGGTCATCCTCAAAAGCTTTCCATCCGGTGAAGTTAAGGTTCTGGGCATTGTTTGTGAGATTAAGGCATCGTTGTAGTATGTCTTCACCTCCCATAGGTGAGAAACTGTCAAGGTTTATACCTATTATGAGATAAGCATAATAGGCTATGAGGGCAGTAAGCTGATTGTCTATCTGTTCTTCATTGAAGTTCAGCTGGTCGAACTGGGCAAACTCAAAATTGAAGTCGTTGTCTTTATTATTATATAAAGTTGTTGTATACGAAGCGTTAAAAACAGGTCTGTTTGCTTGTATCAGCGCGTTACAAGTGAATGTATTTGATGACTGGTCATATTTTGTCACGGTGATATTGAAGTTGCAAACAATACGCTCGTTCTTCTGAAACTGCAGTGATGTCCACTGCTTGTCGTTGATAAACTGCTCAAGTGTCTGCTGCAAGTTCTCAAAAACACTTGCGTCGGTTCCCTGTATTTGATTATGATTGACAGTTACTTTTGCAAGCAGCTCCTGTGACATTATGCAGTAGCTGTTCAATAAAAGAAGGAGTGATATTATTATTCTCATTGCCATGATGCTTTCTGATTTATTGTCTGTTGATAGTTTGTATGTGCAGATGTTGATTTAGTTCTTCATCTTCCGGACAAGTTCGTCAATAATGTCTCTTGCCACTTCTGTTTTGGGCTTCTTGGCATATTCCTTGTACTCGTTCTCGGATATGATGGTTATCTTATTGTCGTTGCTTCTGAATGTCGTACCCTCATTACGCGTAGAGTTTAACACAATGAAATCAAGATTTTTACGCTTTAGTTTTCCCTTGGCATTCTCCTCCTCGTTGTTTGTCTCCAATGCGAAACCCACTAAAGTCTGATTGGCACTTTTCATCTCACCTAATGCCGCGGCAATGTCATGGGTAGGGGCGAGAGTTATATTAAGATTGTCTTTCTCTCTCTTTATCTTTGTACTGGCAATGGCTTCCGGTCGGAAGTCTGCTACTGCAGCACATAGTATTGCGGCATCTGCGCATTTGAAGTTTTCCTTAGCAGCCACGAACATTTCCTCGCAACTCTCCACATCAATGCGTTTAATGCTGCAATTCTTTGTTGTTAAGGCTACAGGGCCTGCGATTAAAGTGACATCTGCTCCACGGCTTGCACATTCCTCAGCCAATGCAAATCCCATTTTGCCACTTGAATAGTTGCCGATGAATCTCACTGGATCAATCTTTTCGTATGTTGGTCCTGCTGTTATCATTATGTTCTTTCCTTTGAGGTCTTTGTCGCGGTTCAGATAATCCTCAACTGTTTTTACAATGACTTCTGGCTCTTCCATGCGGCCTTTGCCTTCCAGTCCGCTTGCCAGGAATCCGCTCTGTGGCTCTATTATGATATTCCCGTATGATTGTATGGTCTTCAAATTCTGCTGAGTTGATGGATGTGCGTACATGTCAAGATCCATTGCCGGTGCGACAAAGACGGGGGCTTTCATTGACAGATATGTAGTTATAAGCATATTGTCTGCAACGCCACCGGCCATTTTGCCCAATGTGCTTGCTGTACATGGAGCAATAACCATTGCGTCAGCCCAAAGTCCTAAGTCAACATGAGAGTTCCATGTGCCGTCACGCTGAGAGAAAAATTCGCTTATCACAGGTTTCTTTGTAAGTGCAGACAAGGTTATAGGCGTGATGAATTCCTTTCCGGCAGGTGTAATGACCACTTGCACCTCCGCACCTTTTTTTACAAATTCTCTTATTATGAGACATGCTTTATATGCCGCTATACTTCCTGTTATGCCTAATACAATTTTTTTTCCTCTCATACCTACTTGTTTGAGTTTGTTATTTAATGTTGTTAATTTCGTATTTCTACAGACTTGTCTCTACTTAGCCATTTCTCTCAGTCTTATCCTTGTAAGAACTTGCTTTGTATTGTTTGTGAAATCGCTGTTCATAATCCATCCATAGTATCCGGGATCTCGTAGAAGAGTTTCTGCAACACCCATCCCTTTGTACTTGCCGAAGTTGAACACTTCGTGCATTATTGTATTGCCGTTCTTGTCAACAACAGGCTTGCCGTTGGTGTATGTCTTCTCCTTCCATACAATGCGTCCGGCGAAGTCTACATTATTGTTTGTCTTTGAGAATTCTGCCAGTTCTCCAATGTTGTTATTAAGTTGTCTTTCTTCCTCAGTCTGTCTTTCGGGGGCATACATATCCAACTGCCCCATAAGTACTTTGTATGTAGCTTCGGTATCCTGGTCGGCTCTGTGTGCCTCAAAATCATCCTCCATTTTCCTACCGCAATAGAACTTGTAGGCTGCGGAAAGATTTCTTCGTTCCATCTTATGGAAGATTGTTTGCACATCTACAAGGTGACACTTTGAAAAATCGAAGTCAACACCGGCTCGTAGAAACTCCTCTGCAAGCATAGGTATGTCAAAGTGGTTTGAGTTGAATCCGGCAAAGTCACATCCTTCAAATACTTTTTCTAAATCTTTAGCCTTGTCGACAAAGCGTGGAGCATCCTTAACGTCTTCATTTGTTATTCCTGTAAGTGTCGTAACTTCTTGTGGAATACTTCTCTCAGGATTGAAAAACATATTCATCCTTTCCTCTTTTCCGTCAGGATGAATCTTGATATATGACATCTGAATGACCCTGTCCTTAACAAGATCAAGCCCCGTTGTCTCTAAATCAAAGACAATCAGGGGCTTTATTAGGTTTAATCTCATGTTTGATTTGTATTTCTTTGTCAACGATGTTCTATGGTGTTTTTGAAAATAAGTTGACAAATAGACATATCTGTTACAGAAAGCTATACGTCTGACTCTTTCTCTGAAATCACGATGCTTTTAGTCATTCAACAGCATTGGCATGATGAGCATAAGTATGTCCTCATTCTCAGGCATCTCAGAAGGGATTATCAGACATGGTCTGCTAGGATCTGCCAGTTCAAGTGTCACATCATTGCTGGTAAGATTGTTCAGAATATCTGTAAGCGAAGGACCTTTGAAGCCAATACTCATTGCGTTTCCATCGTAGTCGCATGTTATTTCCTCCTTGGCACTTGTGTAGAAGTCAATATCTTCTGATGATACGGTCAGTTTGCTGCCGCCAATCTGAAGGCGTACAAGCTGGCTGCTCTCACTTGCGAAAGGAAGAACACGACGTAACGCACCCAGTAACACCTTACGGTCTATAGTGAGTTTGTTAGGATTGTTCTGAGGAATGACTGAATTGTAGTTAGGGTAACGGCCTTCGATGAGTCGGCATGATAATGAACCGTCGCTGAAAGTTATTTCCGCATTTCTCTCGTCAAATCGGATCTCTGCTGTACCCTCATCTTTTGCCAAGATGTTTTTCAGGAGTGTTGCAGGTTTCTTCGGTAATATAAATGCAGCAGGAACATCTGTCTTTATGCTGTAGTTCTTGTTGCGTACAAGTTTGTGACCGTCACTTGCAACAATGGCAAGGGCGTCGGCTGTGAGGTCAAAGTAAATACCATTCATCACTGGACGCAGCTCTTCGTTGGCTGTTGCAAAGATTGAACGAGAGATGTTGTTGTACAAAACGCTCGCCTCTACGGTAAGTGTTGTCACATTCTCGTGCAATTCTTGTATCTGAGGATACTCGTCTGCGTTCTGAGCAGTGAAACTGTACATACCATTCTGGTATATCACCTTCACTGCCATGGATTCTGTGTCAACGTCAAGTGTCAGTGGCTGCTCTGGCAACTCTCTCATGGCATCAAGAATTGTATGGCTGTTAATAGCGAATCTTCCTTCTGCGTCGGCATAGTCAAGCGCTATAGAAGTCTTCATCACGTTTTCGCTGTCAGAAGCAGTAACGGAAAGTGTATTGTTATTTACCTCAAAAAGAAAGCAGTCAAGTATAGGTAACGAGTTCTTGCTGTTAAGAACCTTAGACAATGCTGCCAAGCGGCTGCTGAGAGCTGTGCTCGATAATGTGAATCTCATTGTTTTATAATATTGTTTTACGTTATAAGTCAATATATGCCCGTTTCTAAAAGGGAATTGTTTTACGACACAAAAATACAAAAAACCTATAGGAATACAAAAAAAGGAAATGAAAAATTTCTTTTTTCACAACTATTTCATTAATTTCGCAAACCGAAACAATAAGAAATCATAAATAATATGGAAATAGAAGGAAAAATAATAAACGTGCTTCCTGCTCAAGGTGGCATTTCTGCACGTACAGGTAATGCGTGGAAGTCTCAGGAGTTTGTAATTGAAACACATGAACAATATCCACGTAAATGCTGTTTCAGGGTTTTTGGTGAGGACCGTCTTGCTGCTATGAACATTCAGGCAGGGGAGGAGTTGAGAGTGTTCTTTGATATTGATGCCCGCGAATATCAGGGACGTTGGTATAATACGCTCTCTGCATGGAAGGTTGAACGTGTAGATGCGGCAGCTGCACAGGCAGCAGACCCAGCTGCACCTCAGCCAATGACATCTGCGGATGCATTCCCGCCAGCACCTTCTGCAGATCCTTTTGCGGCAGCTGCCGGAACAGATACAGCGGATGACCTGCCTTTCTGATGCAGAGATGAATAATTAAGTATTCACAAAAAAATAAAAAAACACCATGGTATTTATATACTGTGGTGTTTTTTTTATTAACGTATCGTATTGACAGCACTCATACTTTACACATGTGGCTTCTTGAATTCATATAGTTATGATATTCATTGGGGTATAAGTAACTGTTATGTATCGTCCCGTGGAACTCTTTCTTATACGGATTGTGATTTTTTTCTTCTTGCACTGCGCTCTTTGATTATTCCATGTCGGTAGGCGTAGAGTAATTTCTTTAAATCTGCAATGCGATTGGATAGCTCACGTCCCTTGTCGGTATCTGCAACAAGCATACGGCGGCTTGACATCTCAACTATTTGTGTAGTGCCTAAAATGTCTGTACCTCGTGCTATAGCATCAGATGTCCCGATAAAAGGCTCGTGCTGAACAAGTTCAAAACCACGGCTATGGTAAACGAGTGTATAACCGGCGATTCCTGTCTCTTTGTGGTAGGCCTGAGAGAATCCACCGTCAATAACCATGAGTCTGCCTCCAGCCTTGATAGGGTTCTCACCGCTGCCGGCATGTACAGGCACGTGTCCGTTAATGATATGGCGGTTGTTGCCTTCAACCCCAAAGGCATCCAGTATCTTGTCGCACTCCTCCTCGCTGTTACGCAGTTTGAAATAGTTGCCTTTCTCCTCTTTATATGTTTCTTTGTCGCAAAGGAAATAACGCTCAAATGTGGCCATTTTCGATTTGTTGAAGAGACAAGAGTCGCTGCCGCACCATAGATACAGGAAATAATCTTTAGCAAAAGCTTTCTCTTGTGGGTCTGTGTCATTTTGAAATGCGGAGCGTATCATCATTCCTGTATAATGTAACAGTTCACGGCCGCAGTACTTCTTTCCGTTGTAAAGTTCAACTTCTTTCAGGCTGCCATCGTCATTGAGGGGAATTGACGCATGGAAAAGAAGATTGTTGTTTACGATAGTGTACATACATCCATGACTAAGCAACTCTTTAACGTGCTTGTGAAGTTTTTCGCTTACAACGAAAGAGTGGTGCAGTCTGCGCAGAAGTTCTTCCTCCTCTGGTGTTAGTCTGTTAGGATTGTCCGGGTTGACGGTAGGGAAGTTGCAACTCTTCATTTCGTAATCCTTACCATCAATAACGCACACTTTCCGTTTAAAGTCAATATTATTGAATAGAGCGCGGTCGCTCATGTTCCATTCTGGATGTCGTTCAAATATATTTGCTTCAACCTTGAATTGAATTACAGATATTGCTTTATGCATAAGGGTAGCCAGTCGATGCGTTTTCAAGTCCATCTCATCGCTGCCTCCACTGGTGCTTGGCAGAAACTCTGTACATGGATCCTCGCTGTAAGTTTCCATTGCGAAAGTTGCAAGCGGGACAAGATTGATACCATATCCTTCTTCTAATGTGGCGAGGTTGGCATAGCGGAGACATAGTCTTATGACATTGCATATACATGCGTCGTTACCAGCACATGCACCCATCCATAGTATATCGTGATTTCCCCACTGTATATCCCAATTATGATAGCGGGAGAGAATATCCATTATGTGATGCGCGCCAGGACCTCTGTCAAATATGTCGCCAAGTATATGTAACTGGTCTATGGCAAGTCGTTGGATGACATTGGCAATTGCAATAATGAAATCATCAGCGCGACCTGTTGAGATTATTGTCTCAATAATAACGTTGACGTATGCGGCTTTGTCTGCATCATCACTGCGTTCATGGAGAAGCTCAAGTATAATATACAGGAAATCTGCTGGGAGAGACTTTCGCACCTTTGAACGTGTGTACTTACTTGATACATCGCGGCATACACTAACAAGGTTATTGATTGTTGTACTATACCAAGTGTCCATGTCTTCCTGGACAGTCTTTATAAGTTCTAACTTCTGCTCCGGATAATATATAAGGGTGCACAACTCGCGTTTTTCATGTTCGCTTAGTTCTGTCCCGAAGATTTCATTTACCTTACGCTTTATATTACCAGAAGCATTTTTCAATACATGTTGGAATGATTCATATTCCCCATGGATATCAGCAAGGAAATGCTCTGTTCCTTTTGGCAAATGCAGTATAGCCTGAAGGTTGATTATTTCTGTGCTTGCGTCTGCTATTGTTGGAAATGATTGTGACAGCAGTTGTAAATAACGCATGTCTTTCTCTATCTCACTATTGATGTTTTTCATTGTATATTGTTTTTAAACAAAATTCTTCTCATTTTGGCCGTTCCAGAATCGTCAACAGGCATCACGGGCATATATCCTTCCTCAAGAAATAGTCTCTCGCCAAGTATCTGCATCAGACGTGATGTTCCAGATATGGCCCCGACATGCTTCAGAATGGCAGCGAGTTTGTACTCGTCATAATTGGTTGTACGTATGGCTCTGTAAAGTTCTGCTATATGTCTTCGTGATATTGTTTTGTCAGCAATACGGTGGAGTACATTAATTATGGTAACAGCTATTGTTGTTTCATTCTCTGTTGCATGATATTTTGTACATGCCTTACGCAATGACCTCTTTGAGGATAATGGTTCTCCGTATATGGAGTTTATGTCCTTTGTGCTTTTGTAGCTAAAGGTTTCTATATTAGATATAACGTCAGTGGAGAGATTAAATTGTGTGTTTTTTATGGCAGTCTCTAAATATTCAATAATTCCTTCCTGCTTAGCATGTAGGGTAATATGCTTCCACGACTTGTCGCTTATCTGTTTTATCTCTTCAATGTGTGTTCCAGGAGTACTTACACCGTTACAATTCTCTGCTAAAGCGGCTTGCAATAATATGCTTTCGGTATGGATGTCTGCAGGAGTCATGGACATAAATGGATTGCTATAGATTGTTTTCTGGTATAGTCTGAGTGTTTCCAATGCCATTCTGCTCATTCCTGTATGTTCGGTATGTGGGTTACCTATTATAACAGAAGGAATTACAGCTCCTTTATGTCTGTAAAAAAGCAGACGCTCCTGACATGACATTATTTTGTTATCCTCTTGCTGGCTTATTGTGTGTATGGATTTTAATTTCAGGTTTATCAGTTTCCATATAGTCTTTGTTGTAAATGAACTATTCCATGGCATCAGCTCTTTCTGAGTGGATACTACAATTGGAATACGCTTTTTCTGAGCTTCGCAGGCAAATATGTAAACCATAATGCTTTGTATTCCATGTATGTGTATTATATCTGGCTGTACAGAATGAAGTATCTCTCTGATTTGTTTATAAATCGTAAATTTATTCATTCCTTTGTCATTCAACGTATAGATAGCTGTGTCATGCAATGGTGAAGCCAATGATGACTGAAGCAGAACAACATGATTGTCTGCTTTTGTGCTTAATTGACTGATTAGCTGCGTGAGATAGTTTTGTGAATAATCAGTCTCGGCTTTTAGAACTGGAATGAAATGAACAATTTTCATACTTATTCTAAATTTTATGTGCTATATAGTTGTTCTTGTCCGAACACCAATATCTTATACTATATGTTAGGTCTGTCACACTATTGGCATATTCAAGGAAAGGTAACTGCCATGAACTTATTCCAGTGTTAAAACGTTTTACGGCTTTTGATGCGATAATAGCACGTAGGTTCATTGACACTATAAGACAAATGCCTGCTGTGATTGTCAGTAGCCAGCAATTTGTTATAATAGAGAAGATGAGAGATGCGATATTGCACATATAACAGATGTGCATCATCATCATGTCTGTTGCATACAGGAAACGTGGCACAAAACTATTTTTGAGATGTCTTCTGGTTTCCATGTAAAAGATACTTCTGTTACGCCAAGTCTTTTTCGATGGTGTGTCATTTACGATGAATGATTCAGGAGATGTTTCTGTTGCAACAGAGTTACGGCGAGCATATTTGTTGACAATAAAATCATACTCACCTCCGATATATAGAAGATTTCCCTCAAACCCACGCTCTTTCAGGAATTCACTTTTTCTGAACATCAGATTATTACTTCCACTGCGGTAGGCTGTATGGTGTTCTGCACTATGGAGAATATAAAACTCTTCGTGAAGGCGCCTGAAACGCAGCAGGGCGGGTGACTCTGCAGAATAATTGCTGTAACCGTAAACGATGTTATTGTTTTCAGAACAATTGCGAGCCATCCTTGCAAGCCACCTGGACGAATTAGGACGGGCGCTAATCTCAGTCAGCATGAGCCATTCGTTTCGTGCGGCTTTTACACCTATTGTTATGGCTAACTTGCGTCTGCTTACATATCTGGAAGACTCCGGAACAAAAGTCACGTAAAGATTAGGGTAATCCTGATAACGCTTCAGTATATCTCTTGTGTCGTCCTCAGACTTTTCTATTACAACAATAACCTCATAAGATTGTGGATAGTCTTGACTGAGGTATGACTGCAGATTCCTCTCCAGTTCTTGTGCATTATCATTGGCAATCAGTATAATGGAGACTGGCGGAGTGCATATCTGTTCATCTTCACCCGATGATTTTCGTGGTCTTCGTATAAAACCATTCAAAAAAGGGGTGAATAATGAAAGGATTATTAATATGCAACTAATGATTAGCAAGAACTCGTTTGATAACATAATCCGAATAGATATTGTTATTTGTGACTATTTTCTATAGCTCTTCTGTAATATATCCGCAAGGAAGGCTGCGGCAATTATATTGTGAAGCCATTATCTCGCCATACGCACCTGCGGAGCGAATCGCAATGAGGTCACCACGCTTACAGAAATTCAAGTCGCATGCCTTGGCAAATACGTCACTCGACTCGCATATAGGACCTACGACATCGTATGTCTCCATCTGTTCCTCGCTTGTTATATTCTCTATCTTATGATACGCTTGATAAAGAGCTGGACGGATAAGGTCTGTCATGCCGGCATCAACAATGCAGAATTGTTTGCTTACACCTTGTTTAATATATAATACTTGAGTTATGAGTGAGCCACATGGAGCCACTACAGAGCGGCCAAGTTCAAAATGAACCTGTTGTCCTGGCCGTAGTCTGAGATGTTTATGGAATGTGCTGAAATAACTTTTGAAGTCTGCTATGCATACTTTGTTCGGATGCTTGTAGTCAATACCTAAACCACCACCGACATTGATACTGTCAACACACACTCTTTGCCGCTCAAGTTTGTCCTGCAACTCGTTTATCCTGTTACAGAGAGCCTTGAAGTCATTCATGTCAAGTATCTGAGAACCAATGTGAAAATGCAGTCCGGTGACATGAATATTAGAAAGTGAATGTCCTATATTCATGACTTCCTCCAGATCGTTCATAGCTATGCCGAATTTATTCTCTGCCAGACCTGTTGTTATATTTGCATGCGTATGTGCTCCAACGTTTGGGTTGATGCGGAATGCCACATTGGCAGTCTTGTTTTTCTTGGCAGCCAGCTCGTTGATTATCTTCAGTTCCTCAATACTTTCAACATTGAAACATGAAATCTCCTTCTCCAAGCCAAGATTTATCTCCCAATCGCTCTTGCCAACACCGGCATATACTATCTTGTTGGCAGGGAATCCTGCGTTAATAGCAGCCTGGATCTCACCACCACTGACACAGTCGGCTCCGAGTCCTGACTGGTAGATGATGTTGAGAATCTTAGGATTGGCATTGGCTTTCACAGCATAATGAATGTTGAATCCGTCGTAACGGGCGCATTCTTCATTCATTATGCGTAATGTCTTGCGAAGCAGTTCTGTGTCGTAATAATAGAATGGAGTCTTTAACTCCTTGAATTTGTCTACAGGAAACTTGCCCTTCATTTTATTGCTGTGTCCTTTTTATGAAAAAGTTAATTATTTGTTGAACAAAGTGTCGCTAAGACTTTGAAGTGCCTTTTTCTTGTCAGCCTCACGTATAAGGAATGAAATATTATAGTTACTGCCACCATAGGAAATCATTCTAACAGGAATATCCTTCATTGCATCTGTTGCCAAGGTTTCAAATCCCACATTGCTCCAGTCCAAATCGCCGACAACACAGATAATGCACATGTTTGTGTCCACGGTCACTGTACCGTATTTCTTCAGCTCGTCCACAATTTCATGCAGATGGCTGTCATTGTCAATACTCATTGACACACCGACCTCGCTTGTCGCAACCATGTCGATAGCGGTTTGATAACTCTCAAATATCTCAAATACCTTACGAAGGAATCCGGTAGCAAGGAGCATGCGGCTGCTTTTAATTTTTATAGCAGTGATGTTGTCCTTGGCAGCAACAGCCTTTATCTTACCTTTTACCGAAACATTGTCAATAACAGTTCCGTAGGCTGTCGGGTCCATTGTGTTTAGGAGACGTACTGGAATGCCGGCGAACTTAGCAGGCTGTATACATGTTGGGTGGAGAATCTTTGCTCCGAAATAAGCAAGCTCTGCTGCTTCCTCAAAATGCAACTGTCGTATGGCTTCTGTCTTATCAACAATTCTTGGGTCATTGTTGTGCATTCCGTCGATGTCTGTCCATATCTGAATCTCCTCTGCGTCTATTGCCGCGCCGATGAGAGATGCAGTGTAGTCACTGCCACCGCGCTGCAGGTTATCAACCTCACCATATGCATTGCGGCAGATGAATCCTTGAGTGATATACACTTGATATCCTTGATTCTCTGCCATTATGGCATTGAGCTTCTCTTTTATGTATATAGAGTCTGGCTCAGCGTTCTTATCTGTTCTCATGAAGTCAAGAGCAGATAGCAATGTTGCCTTGATGCCACACTCTTTCATGTAGTTGACAACCATATTGGTGCTGATAACCTCACCCTGGGCTACTATGCTTTTCTCTTCAAAACTTGTAAAGATATCTTTTGTGAATGAGCGAAGATAGTTGAATTCCTCACGGAGAAACTCTCGTGTTGTGTTGCGCCATTCATCAGTTGCGAACAGTTCCTCAACATGTTGCATGTATTTCTGTTCAAGGCGGTTAATGACATCATTGGCACCTTCAGGATTCTTCTTGTACAGGTAGTCTGATATTTCTACGAGTGAGTTTGTTGTTCCAGACATTGCAGAGAGTACAACGAATACAGGTTCTCCGCTACTTGTTATTAAAGAGGAAACGCTCTTCATGCGTTCTGGTGAACCAACAGATGTTCCTCCAAATTTCATTACTTTCATAATTATATATTTTTTAATCGTTTTTATATTCAATCAGGTAAATCTCTCTCTCTCTTTCTTAATTGTTCTCAGCGATGTCTATCTTTATCTTGTTGTATTCTTTCGTGACATCCTTTATCTCTTTCTCGCTGCAACAATATACAACACCGGGATATTTGTCTATCATATTTATATTGTGCGTTGTCATTATAATAGCAGTACCTTGCTGGCTTATATTCTTCAGAAGCTCAACGATATGCTCTGCTGTGTCTTTGTCAAGATTGCCGGTAGGCTCGTCTGCTATTATAATCTTAGGCTCGTTTAGTAAAGAGCGTGCAATGGCTATTCGTTGCTGCTCACCTCCAGAAAGCTCATGGGGCATTTTATCCTTCTTGTGCTCCATTTCCACGAGTTTTAGCACTTCGTCTATGCGTGTAGCAATATCTTTCTTGTCCTTCCAGCCTGTGGCCTTTAATACGAATTCAAGATTCTTGCACACGCTTTTATCGTGGAGAAGTTGGAAATCTTGAAATATTATGCCCAACTCACGTCTTAATGAAGGTATCTCCTTACGCTTTATTTTTGTCAGGTCATATCCGAGAATCTCTGCCTTGCTTTGTTCACAATCAGCATTAGTTTCAACATCAAGTTCGCAGTATAGCGTTTTCAGCAGACTGCTTTTACCAGAACCCACTTTACCGATGATATATATAAACTCACCTTCTTCTGCATGAAAGCATACATTATTTAATATACAAGTGTCTTCCTGATAAATATCTACATTCTCGTAATTGATAAGCATAGCGTTGTAGTATTATTAATTAATGTTTCTGCCAGTTAGGGTCATGTCTTTCCTGAAGTTCCTTTGCGACATCTTCTATACGCAGCCCTTTGCTTGTAAGCAGTACGATAAGGTGATAAAGCATATCCGATGTCTCGTAAATCAGTCTCTCGTCTGTACCGTTTACGGCTTCAATCACAGCTTCTAATGCCTCTTCGCCAACTTTCTGTGCCATTCTGTTCAGTCCATCTTTGAATAGCGATGTTGTGTACGAGCCTTCTGGCATCTCTTCATGTCTCTTCTCAATGAAATTCTGAAGAGAAGACAGGAAGAGTAGGGGATTTGTCTCGTTTTTGTCGCCCCAGCATGTGTCTGTTCCTGTATGGCATGTTGGTCCTACCGGGTTAACTTGTATGAGAAGTGTATCATTATCGCAGTCGTTCTTGATACTTACAAGGTTCAGGAAGTTTCCTGAAGTCTCTCCTTTAGTCCAAAGACAGTTTCTGCTACGGCTGAAGAAAGTGACTTTCCCTGTCTCTATGGTTTTTTTATAAGCTTCTTCATTCATATATCCCAACATCAGTACGTTTTTTGTAACAGCATCTTGTATTATTGCCGGGACAAGACCGTTTGTCTTCTCAAAATTTATTTCCATTACTATTTATATGATTTTTGTTATTGTTCTGATTTATAGTCTCACATTAATACCCTCATCGTGCAGGTATTTCTTCAAATCCACTATTGGAATTTCTCCAAAATGGAAAACACTCGCAGCCAAGGCGGCATCGGCCTTACCTTCAATAAAGACATCTTTGAAATGTTCTTTACATCCGGCTCCACCACTCGCAATTATAGGAATGCTTAGGTTTTCAGACAGAACCCTTAGGATGTCATTTGCATATCCATTTTTCACTCCGTCGTGATTCATGCTTGTGAATAATATCTCACCTGCACCTCTGTCCTCAACTTCCTTTGCCCATTCCAGAAGCTTATGCTCGGTTCTGATTCTTCCGCCGTTAAGATAGCAGAACCATTCGCCATCCTCATTCCGTGCGTCTATTGCGCAAACACATACTTGTGAGCCAAACCTGCTTGTGATGGTATTGATAAGGTCTGGATTCTTTATGGCGGCACTGTTTATGCTTATCTTGTCAGCACCTGCACCAAGCAGTCGTTCCACGTCTTCAATGGCGTTGATGCCGCCTCCCACCGTGAATGGAATGTTTATTTCTGCAGCTACGCGTGTGACCATATCCGTAAAAGTCTTACGGCCTTCATGGCTTGCTGTGATATCAAGAAACACCAATTCGTCGGCTCCCGCCCTGCTGTATGCCTTACCCAGCTCTATTGGGTCACCTGCCTTGCGCAGATTGACAAAGTTTGTTCCCTTTACGGTCTCACCGTTTTTCACGTCAAGACAAGGAATAATTCTTTTAGCAATACCTTTATGCGTCATTTTACTTAATTTCAATTATATAGCTGGGTTCTGTTGATTCAATTTGGCTTTAATCTCTTCCTTTGTAATCTTTCCCTCATATAGGGCTTTGCCGAAAACAACGGAAGGTATGTTGCTTCTGTCCAGTTCCTCGATATCGCTCATCTGTGATACTCCACCGCTTGCAATGAGGTTTATGCCAGGGTAAGCCTCCATAATCTCTTTGTATAGTTCGGTGGCTGGTCCTGACAAAGTGCCGTCTTTTGATATCTCGGTGCAAAGGATGTTCTTTACTCCTTTCTTTATATAATATTCCAGGAATGGTAGAAGTTTCTCTGTAGAGTCCTCTTTCCACCCGTTTATACTAATCTTTCCGTTACGCACGTCGGCTCCAAGTATTATTCTGTCGGCTCCGAATTCCTCAAGCCATTCCGCGAACATCTCAGGTTGTGTGACGGCAATAGAACCGATGGTTACCATGCTGGCGCCATTCTCAAAGGCCGCTCTTATGTCATCCTGGGTCTTTATGCCGCCTCCGAAGTCAACAACAAGGTTTGTTGCTGTTGTGATATTCCTCAGAATGTCTATGTTTACGATGTGATGAGACTTTGCTCCGTCAAGGTCGACAATATGAAGTCTCTTGAATCCCATGCCTTCCAGTTGAATGGCAACCTCAACAGGATTGTCGTTATATACGGTCTTCTGGCTGTAATCTCCTTTTGTGAGTCTTACGCATTTTCCGTCTATTATATCTATTGCTGGAATAAGTTCAATCATCTTTCTGTTAGATATTTAGGAAATTCTCCAATATTCTTACTCCCACATTGCCGCTTTTCTCCGGGTGGAACTGTGTGGCGTAGAAGTTCTTGTAGTTAAGTGCCGCACTATATGGCTGTATGTATTCTGCCGTTGCTATGGTATGCTCGCAAAGGGGTACGTAATAGCTGTGTACGAAATAAACGTATTCATTATCGGCAAATCCTTTGAATAACGGAGACTTTACATCACTAAGTGAGTTCCATCCCATGGCTGGCACTTTGTCCTCGTGTCTTTGCGGGACGAATCTCTTAACGTCTGCGTCAAAGATACCTATGCAACTGGTGTCCCCCTCCTCAGAATGTCTGCAAAGCAACTGCTGTCCTACGCAAATGCCGAGTACAGGCTGCTTAAGGTTTCTTATTATTTCATCCAGCTGGCGTTCCCTGAGATACTCCATCGCGCTGCGTGCCTCTCCCTGTCCTGGGAAAATCACCTTGTCTGCTTTGCTTAGCTCTTCGGCATTGTCGGTTAATAATGGCTCTATACCGAGTCTTCTTAATCCGTTAACTACGCTGTATATGTTTCCCGCGTTATATTTTACAATAGCTATATTCATTTTCCGTATCTGCTATGCCTTCTGTATTTCTGCTCTTAATGGCATTCGGGCTTTAAAAGTTCGTGTGTGTGACAGCTTTAAAATCAGAAAACGTATAGTTAACTGAATATTATCGTCTTGTTGTGGAATGTGAGAATCTTTCTCTCAATATGTTTTGTTACAGCCCGGCTTAATACAATCTTCTCAAGGTCGCGTCCTTTGAGAACAAGACTTTCGGGTGTGTCTTTGTGTGTTATCCTCACCACGTCCTGCTCTATGATAGGACCGGCATCCAGTTCTGCTGTTACATAGTGGCTTGTTGCTCCGATAATCTTCACTCCGCGCTCCCATGCCTGATGGTATGGCTTTGCTCCGATGAAGGCGGGAAGGAAAGAATGGTGTATGTTGATTATCTTGTTAGGATAACTCTCTATCATGTCGTCGCTGATTATCTGCATGTATCTTGCAAGAACCATGAAGGTTACGTTCTCCTTCTTCAGCAGCTCCATCTCGGCAGCCTCCACTTCGGCTTTGTTTGAATGGTCTTTCTTTATAGACCATACGTAATACGGAATGTCAAACTGCTCGGCAATGTATCTCAGATCCTCGTGGTTGCTGATGATGCATGGGATGTCAACGTTCCATTCGCCTGCCTTGTAACGTGCCAGCAGGTCGTACAGACAGTGGCTCATCTTACTTACGAAGATTGCCATGCGAGGCTTCTCGTCGTTAAAATAAAGACTGAATGTCATCTGATAGCGTTGAGCGTAAAGAGTGTGGATATATTCGTTTAGCTTGTTACGTGGGATGAGGAAATTGTCAAGCTCCCATTCTATTCTCATGAAGAACATTCCATCCTGGCGGTCAACGTATTGGTCAAGATAAACAATGTTTCCCTTGTTATCTGTAATGAATTTTGTTACCTCTGTTATAATGCCTTGTTTGTCTGGGCAGTGTAGCAATAATATCGCTGTAGGTTTCATTGTCGCTGAATATTAATACTTAATTTACAATCTCTTTCCTTTTTCACTTGCAAAAGTATTAAAAAAACTCCATATTAATTACATATTATGTGTGTTTTTTAACTACAAACGTTATGAATTGTAAATTTATTGACCGAGATAGTGATATATTAATAACAAAGAGGGAAAATACATGATGTATATTGCCTTATGATACGGACGTAATGATAAGTCATATACTTTTGGAGTATAAGTCATATACTTTTGTAGTGTAAGTCATATACTTTTGTAGTGTAAGTCATATACTTTTGTAGTGTAAGTCATATGCTTTTGGAGTGTAAGTCATATGCTTTAAATCTAAATGTGATATACTCGCATATTCACACAGCGACATGAGTATATTCATGTATAGGATGTTCAGGGTTTATTACAGTTCTGTCAAGATAAATGTTATCATTTTTCTTTTTTTTTGAAGTTTTGATATAGCCTTCTTGGCATCTGTACTATCTGTAATTCTGATTGTACATCAATCCAACCATTGTAATGTTGTCCTTTTTTTAAGCTTTAAAAGTTTCAAACCACCGATTGAATGTTCTTGGCTTCTGAAAGTGTCGTTTCTGATTTCATTTTCGAACTCGTTGAGATGCTTTTGGTTTTTGTCTGTTTAGTAAAGAAGTTTTCTGAAAAATAGTAATAATAAATTGTTTCCCCTACTAAAGGTGATAGGAGAAATCTGTAGTCTTGAATATGTGATATCGGATTTTAAGTTTATTCAATAACCTGATGGTAATATACTGTAAAATATATTTTTAGAAACTTTTATTAAAGTGAAATTTAAAACTAAATATTATATATACTTTCACACTGCACATGAGAATAGTAGTTTCGTGTACAGGCTATTAAGGTCCAGTGGATATATAGAGCCTCAGAAGTCGGGTTGTAGGAACAGATTAGATTAATCACATAGTTCTGAGATACAGGATAACTCAAGCCCCGATAGGTCAAAAATGGTATTGTTATAAGGTAGGTGTCCCACCGAGCTACTATGAGAAAAGGTTGAGGGTAAAGAGGACTTCGGGGAGAAAAACTTATATGAGTTGACAGACCGCCCTACTGAAATGCAATACAGATGAGTTCAAGAAAATCCTTTTGGGAATAACTGTATCTTTTTGGGGGCGGAAATTCACCCTCAGATTTGCTTGATGTCCTTATTTTTTCAGACTGTTTAGGCGTGCTATATATTTCCCGAGGATGTCAAACTCGATGTTCACTATTGTTCCAACCTCTATTTCGCAGAAGTTTGTGTTCTCTTTTGTATATGGTATAATGGCCACTTTGAATGTGGACTCTGTAGGCTCGCATACAGTCAGTGATACTCCATTTACGGTGACACTCCCTTTGTCCACGGTGAAGTAGCCTCTCTCTGTCATCTCCCGACTGTTTTTGTAAGCAAAGGTGTAGTAGGTGCTTCCGTTGGCATCAGTCATCTCAATGCACTCTGCAGTCTGGTCAACATGTCCCTGTACTATATGTCCATCAAGGCGCCCATTCATAATCATGGAACGTTCTACATTCACAAGGCTTCCTTCATGCAGCAGTCCCAGGTTGGAACGTTCAAGTGTCTCCTTCATTGCTGTTACTGTGTATGTGTTGTCTTTGATGCAGACAACAGTAAGGCATACGCCATTATGGCTTATGCTCTGGTCTATCTTGAGCTCATCCGTGAAATTACATGTCAGTGTGAAATGAATATTGGCACCTTCTTTTACAATGGCTGTTACTTTTGCCATTCCTTCTACTATTCCCGAGAACATTATCCGTGTGTTTTGATGAAAAATAAGAATATTCTATTAAAAGGAAAAGCCATATCGTTGATGCGATGAAACTCCGAGTATATAGGATTTGAGAGCTCTCCGTCTTTGTAATCCACCGGCTTTACAGCTTATCTTATGATATTGTGGCCCGCCATTGACAAGAGAAGTCTTCTCGGTTTTTCTTTATTAATTTGATGAGTATCCCATTCTACCGATATGGCTTATTTCCTGTTGCAAAGGTAATAAAAAACTTATTAAGAAAAAAACGATTAGCAAATATTAATAATTAAACTTGCGCAAGTCGCATCTGCAGTGAGGGGATTAGGGGTGTGGTTAAGGTTTAAGGTTTAATGGTAATGGTTAATGGATTGCTTGCCGGCAATTGTCTTCTTCTATCTTTCTCTATCGTCATTAAAAGCATACGGCTTAACTTCTTATTAAATTATTAAAGGATGATAGATTATTGTCATTCTGGCGTTCTAATGGCCGATTTGGGTTAAATATAGTTGTAACATTTGGTGTTTGTCCTAAATGTTTTGTACCTTTGCACAAAATATATTCATGCGATATGGCACATGT
>JAFQGS010000074.1 GCA_017415455.1 Prevotella sp. | reverse complement strand
ACACGGATATATTGACATTGTTGATTTTATCATTAGCGGTTGTACCGATGTTGATGCGAACTTGCGAGAGTTGTTCCGCCGAGTTGCATTCAATATATGTGTCGGCAACAGCGATGATCATTTCCGTAATCACGGTTTTCTGCTTACCGCAAAAGGCTGGACACTATCGCCTGCATACGATATGAATCCGACACTGAATGACCATCAAAGCTTGCTAATTAACAGCAAAACTAACGAGTCTGATTTGTCAATTTTACTCAACTCGTGCGAGGAGTATATGCTCACCCCAGAGGTTGCTAAGGGCATAATCAACGAGGTTGTAGTTGCTGTTAAAGACTGGTGCGTATTGGCAAATAGATTAGGTATTGCTAAACGAGAAATGAGTTTGTTCGAGGGAGTATTTGATAATCGGATTAAGTTATAAGATTAAGGAGGTTTATTATGTACGATGACAACAATGATATAAAGAAAAGACAAGTAGAAGTTCTCAAAGAAGGTTTAGAACTACAGAATGATGTAAACGAATTTGCAAAAGAAATAAATAAGGGCATTTCCGATATAAACAATGCTTTATTTGGTAATAATATAGTACAGATGCGTGAGTGTGCTATTTCAATTAAAAGAAAATACCCACTATTTTATTGTTATCTCCCTAAGCAAGTTCTTCTATGCATACCTTCTATTCCAATTGAAGATATGGAATATGGACAAATACGCACAGTCCTTATAGCAGAGATTAATGCACTGCGAAATATGGTAGATGATTATGGATTATCGCAAGGTATTAAGAAGGGTTTAGAACTTGCAGTAAAATGGCGTATAGAAGATATTATGAAAAAATAAGATTGCAGTTCCCATTTGTAAATAACAATAATTATATACCTTTGCATCAAAGTAGGAACTCGACTCTGCGAGACACTGCAGAATGGTGCAGAATTTAGGTGGAGCAATAGCGGGAGATTACGTTTGTTGCGATTCTTTAATGCGAAGATATAGAGCCATTTAGAAATGGAACTCATTTTCTGGTGGCACTACTCCGAAAGAGAAGCTGTTATCTGAAAAGATAGCAGCTTTTTTCGTGTTTTCAGGTTGGTCGTATTTTGAGAGCATACAGTGAAGGCTGTTTTAAGTTTACGGATAACGATACTGTTTCAAAAAGTGTATCTCGATTAAGTAGTCAAAAAAGGACCGGTCAAGTTTGGCCAGTCCTGACAAGTTTGTAATTTTGGGTGTCCAAATCTAAAATTACAACTTATGTTACTTACAAAGGAACAAATTGCTGGGTGAATTATGGAACGATGTCAATCTTTATTTAACCACATTGCTAAGAATCCCTTCAGAGGCTGTAGGACCGCTACATTCAGGTCTCAATAGCATTCTTTATTGCTTCAAACATCCTATTGGAACAATATAAATACCATCTTCAGGACGGCGATAGGCATGTTCGCCTGTTGCCGTTAATATCATCTTGAAAGCAGGTGCTTTCATACGTGTTGTGTCAATTTGCTTGGCTAATGAAGTCAGTGTTTCTACACCTTCGTTTATCAAGGTCTCGCCTCCGAGTTTGACTTCAATAAGTCCATATTGCCCGTTGCGGAGGTGTACTACTGCGTCGCATTCCAAACCGCTTTTATCTCGATAATGATACACCTTGCCATTCAGAGCTTCTGCAAATACGCGTAAGTCTCTTACGCACATGGCCTCAAAGAAGAATCCCATGGTCTTCAAGTCGCTGATTAAATCAGCAGGGCCTAAACCTAACGCTGCTGTTGCTATTGACGGGTCAACAAAATAGCGTGTGTCTGCAGTGCGAATTGCAGTCTTTGAACGAAGATTCGGATTCCAAGCCGGCATATCCTCTACAACAAATATTTTTCTCAGAGCTTCGAGGTAAGAACTTATGGTATCATCATCAAGTGTGGCGGTATCATTATTCTTTAGATCTTCCTTCAAGGTGGCGATTGATGCTTGTGTCCCTTGATGTCGGGCGTACGCTCTCATTAAGCGTTGCACTCGCTCAGATGCTCTTTTCACTCCATCAACTTTGGTTATATCCTCCTTTGTTACGGCATCGTAATAATCAAAAGCTTGTTCCAATGCCGCCTCTTCGGGCAATCCTACGGCCATGGGCCAACCGCCACGGCATATCAAAAATGCAATGTCTTGTAATGTAAGTCCGTTCTTTTCAAGTATTTTCTCTGGGGTAGTGAAAAGGTTGCCAAGACTTACTTTGCCATTAGATTCGCCAGACTCGAACAATGTCATAGGGCGCATTGTCAACCATGCAAAGCGTCCTGTTCCTGAATGTTCTCTTTCTTGTTCTGCTTCCTTGTCGGGAACGGCAGAACCGGTTAATATGAATTGTCCCATTTTTCGACGATGGTCAACGGTATATCTTACGGCATCCCATAGTTTCGGTACGGTTTGCCACTCATCAATAAGCATTGGCGTATCTCCAGACAATGCGGTATCTATATCTATTTCTAATAGATTATTGAAATTGTTTTTCACATCAGTTCGAGCCAACATTATTTTGCTGGATGCAATTTCTTCAGCTGTAGTTGTTTTGCCACACCATTTAGGTCCTTCTATCAGCACTGCTCCCTTGGCCTGCAGCTTCTTTTCAAGCAGGCTATCCATTATTCTATGTTTGTAACCATCCATAAATCAGACTATTTGGAGCCACAAAGATAATATAATTCCTAAGAATTCGGTAATTTGGCACTATTTTTTTCGGTAATTTGGCATCGATTTGTTCGGTGATTTGGCTTTTTCTTTTGAAAATTCGATAATTTGGCGTTGTTTTGTATGTATGGTCATAAAGACATTTTCAAAAGGCACAAGAATCAGAAGTGCCATAGTTACACTTGCTAAATGGCATAGTTAGCATAGCTAAGTGGCATAGTTAGGAATGGCTTTTATCTGGCTTAACTCTAACACTGGGCGGAGTGAGGTGTGCTGCTTAGTAGAAACCTAAAGCGGGTGAGTCAAAATAAAGTATTTGACTCACCCGCTTTGTAATATCTTATATAATGAATGTCGTTATTTTGGCAGGTTGAATGCCTTGCTCATCTCTGCCATCTGCTCCTGGCTCATGCCGTCTGGCTCAAAGCCCATGCACTTGGCATTGATATATATCTTTGCGCTCTTTGAGAGTACGTCTATCTGGTCGAAAGCGTCCATTGCGTCAAGGCCCTGAGCGAAGACACCGTGCTTCTCCCACATCACTACGTCGTACTCGTCAAGCTCGTTGAGTGTAGCTGTGGCAAGTTCAACTGAGCCTGGCAGTTTGTAAGGTATGATGCCGAGACCTAATGGGCAGAATGCCTTTGTCTCTGGTATCATGCTCCAGAGAATGTTTGTGAGAACGTCTTTCTCAAGGAACTTCGGATTGTGACTCATTGCCACCAGTTCGATTGGGTGTGTGTGAACTGTTGCCTTATAGTTGCTGCCTTTCTCTATGAGATGGTTATGCACAGTAAGATGACTTGGGAGCTCGCTTGTTGGCATCACTGGGTTGTCGGCGATGATGACGTAGCTTGCGCAGTCGTCAAGAATGCGGATGATGCTGCCGTTGTCCATTGGCCAGCGTGCGAGGTCGCGCATGCGCTTGCCTGTTCCCTTGCAATAGAAGTAGCAGCCTTTGAGCTGTGGCAGCACTGTGCCTATCTGCTTTACTTCGCTGATGGCTGGCATCTGCTTTATCTCCTCGTCGATATACTCTGTGATGTTCACAGTAATGTTTCCACCGTTGCGCTCTGCCCAACCGTTCTGCCATAGGTAGCCTGCCACCTCGGCAATCTTGTAAACCTCGCTCTTCAATGCGGGGCGATTGTCTAAAATGCTGCTCATAATAGTTATGAATTAAGATTATTATAGTTGTTCGTTATTTTTACGTTCTACTCTGTCTTTTGCAAAGATAATGATAAAATGTGTATCGTGCGCACATTTGATGTGTTTTTTATCAAATGACGGCTGTTAGTTCTCCTCATTTTTCCTGGTCAGGAGACGGTACATGATGCCGGCTGCATTGTCGGGGGCTTTCTCATTGCCCAGAATCTTGCGCAGTTGCGCGTATTCAGCAAGCATGACGTCGCGTCTGTCTCCACCAGGAAGAATGCTTTCCAGCTCTGTCTTTATATTCTCTATCGTGAATGTGTCTGCCACCAGTTCGGTAACTACCTCCTTGTCGGCTATGAGGTTGACAAGTGAGATATACTTAACCTTTATGAGGTGTTTGCGCAGGAAGGCTATCACCTTGGGGATTGGTGTCTCGTAGCATACCACTTGCGGCACGTTGAAGAGGGCTGTCTCAAGTGTTGCCGTGCCGCTTGTAACCAATGCCGCCGTGGCATGAGCCAGTAGCTGGTATGTCTTGTTGAAGACAATCTTCACTCCTGTGTCTTGAACAAACTGCCTGTAATAATCAACTGGTATGCCGGGGGCTCCTGCGAGCACTATCTGGTATGTTCCCTGAAGATGGCGCGTGGCCTCGATCATGGCAGGAAGGTTGTCCTTAATCTCCTGTCTTCTGCTTCCTGCGAGCAAGGCTATTATTGGGATATTGGTGTTTACGGCTGTCGTTGGAAGATGTGTGGTCTGACCTGGCATAACATTTTCCTTGTCTATGACATAGGTTACAGACTTGAGGCGGTTGCCAATACAGAACTCTTCGAATGTCTCCTTGTATTCTGAAAGGAATTTATTTACCTCGTCCTGTGTGGGATTACCAACATAATGTATTGGATATTTATGCTTGGTCTCATAGAACGGAATCTCAAACGGAAGGATGGAGAACATCTCCTTAACGTCGCGCTTGATATTCTTTATGCGGTATTCTTTCCATGCCCATATCTTCGGGGAGATGTAATAATATACAGGTATGCTGGTATGGCTCCTTACATATTTGGCTATACTAAGGTTGAAGCCGGGATAATCTACCAATATCACAACATCCGGGTTCCACTGCACTATGTCTTTCTTGCATAATGCCATGTTGCGGAATATTGCAGGCAGATGAAGCAGCACGGGGATGAATCCCATGTATGCCAGTTCGCGGTAGTGCTTCACTCTCTCGCCTCCAACGGCTGACATCATGTCGCCTCCGAAGAATCTGAACTCCGCCTCTACGTCGATATCCATAAGTGCCCTCATAAGATGAGAGGCATGAAGGTCGCCGCTGGCCTCGCCTACTATTATATAGTACTTCATTGATATGGTGTTTGCTTTGCTGACGTTTGTATCACTTTATTAAATATTCTCCCAGTACTTAAGACGTTCTATCATCTCATAGTTTGTGACATCTACCTGAGTAGGAGTGACAGAGACATAGCCGTTGGACAGTGCCCAGGCATCGGTATCTACAGCCTCCGGCTCGTCGTTGGTGTACTCTCCTATCATCCAATAATAATCGTAGTTACGCGGATGGCGCAGCTTTACTATCTCATTACCCCATGTGCCTTTTGCCATGCGGCAGATTCTCACGCCCTTGAAGCTCTTCAGCAACGGGAAGTTGACATTCAGACAGACGCCAAGTGGCAGACCGTCGTTGAGAACGCTCTCTGTGATATATCTGACATAACTGCGAAGTGGTTCAAAATCGGCATCCTCGCTATGATTGCATAAAGAGAACGCCACTGACGGGATATACTTCATGCAGCCTTCCATTGCCACGCCCATAGTGCCTGAGTAATGGGTATTGACAGAAGCGTTGTCGCCATGGTTTATGCCTGCGATAACCATATCGGGCTTGCGCTCGCATATCTGGCTGAGAGCCATCTTTACGCAATCCACGGGTGTGCCAGTGCAAGACCAGACCTGCAGTCCGGACTCTTGATGCACCAAACGAAGTCTTAGAGGTGTTGTTGCAGAGAATGCGCATGCGAAACCTGAGCGGGGAGAATCGGGAGCGCAGACAATAATGTCGCCAAACTCTCGTATGAACTCAACAAGTTTTCTTATGCCTTTAGACTGGTAACCGTCATCATTTGATATCAGTATCAGTGGCCTGTCTTTTTCCATGATGTTTATCTTGTCTATTTAATGTTTATGCTACAAGCAATGACCATGCAGATGGAAAATACTGATTATGTCATTTAAAATTGTAACGTTTTATTAAAATAAATGTCTTTCGACAGCAAAAGTACGAAAAAAGGTTTAAAATACCTATTTCTCATATAAAATATGTAACTTTGCAATCAATTCGCATTAGTCTGCCGTGTCTATACGACAGACACCTGATATACAAATTAATAAATTGTTTTTAGAATGGGAAAGATAATAGCATTGGCAAATCAGAAAGGTGGTGTAGGCAAAACTACCACAACCATGAATCTTGCTGCGTCGCTGGCCACACTTGAGAAAAAAGTACTGGTTATTGACGCCGACCCACAGGCAAATGCGTCAAGTGGACTTGGTGTAAACATCAAGGATGTGGACTGTTCACTGTATGAATGCGTCATTGATCAGGCTGATGTGCGCAAGGCTGTCTACACTACTGATATAGAAGGACTGGACATCATACCAAGTCATATAGATTTGGTTGGTGCGGAGATTGAGATACTTAACATGGAGCACAGGGAGCAGATAATAAGAAGAATGCTTGCTCCGATAAAGGACGATTATGACTTTATACTCATTGACTGTTCTCCATCACTCGGACTGATAACGGTGAATGCCCTGACGGCTGCCGACTCTGTAATAATACCTGTACAATGTGAGTACTTTGCGCTTGAAGGCATAAGCAAGCTTCTTAACACTATAAAAATCATCAAGAGCAAACTGAACACGGCATTGGAGATAGAGGGATTCTTGTTGACGATGTACGACAGCAGACTGAAACTGGCAAATCAGATATATGCCGAGGTTAAGAGACATTTCCAGGAACTTGTATTCAAAACGGTAATACAGCGTAACGTAAAGCTTAGTGAGTCGCCAAGTCACGGACTGCCTGTAATACTTTATGACGCAGACTCTACAGGAAGCAAGAACCACTTGGCTCTGGCAAAGGAGATTATAAGCAAGAATACAAAAAAGTAGTTTTAGAAATATGGCAATAAAGAAAAGATATGCGCTTGGACGCGGACTTGACGCACTTATATCTACTGACGAGATAAGGCCAAAGGGCAGCTCTACCATCAACGAGGTGGCAATAGAGCAGATTGAGGCTAACCCCAACCAGCCCCGCCGTGAATTTGACGAGGAGTCTCTTCAGGAACTGGCAAGCAGCATAAGGGAACTTGGAATAATACAGCCTATAACTCTGAGGGAAATAGCAGAGAACAGATACCAGATAATTGCAGGCGAGCGCAGATGGAGAGCGTCACAGATAGCCGGACTGGAGGCAATTCCCGCTTACATCCGTACTATCAAGGATGAGAACGTTATGGAAATCGCACTGGTGGAGAACATACAGCGCGAGGATCTTAACGCCATTGAGATAGCTCTGGCATACGAGCACCTTATGTCAAACTCTTCAATGACACAGGAAAAGGTCGCTGAGCGTGTCGGACAAAGCAGAACTGCTGTCACTAATTATCTCAGATTATTAAAACTTCCTGCTCAGGTGCAGATGGCTCTGCAGAACAGAGAGATAGAGATGGGACATGCAAGAGCTTTATTGTCTTTGAACAGCCCCTCACAGCAGATAAAACTGTTTAAGGACATACAGCGCAACGGATATTCTGTACGTAAGGTTGAGGAACTGGTAAAGCAGATGAAGAACGGTGACGAGCAACTCGGTGTCAAAGCACGCAGCATACAGAAGAGCAACACGCCCGAGGAGTTTGACATATTGAAAAAAAGATTGTCTGGATTCTTCAATACTAATGTACAACTTACATGCTCACCTAAAGGTAAAGGTAAGATAAGCATACCATTTGCAAACGAGGAGGAGCTGGAGAAAATAATGAACGTTTTTGACAAACTGAAATAATTACACAGCAGTGGGAACCAATGGTATGCAGATAGTAAAGATTATAGTTGTATTTCTGACGCAGGCCGTTTGCCTGTCGGGAACAGCCAGGAGTCTGGGATATGACATCGCAGTCTCTGCTGAAGACAGCATCACTACCGACAGTATTTCCGCTCAACTAATAAGAAACGACTCTATAATGTCTGCTGACCTTGCCAGCGATTCTGCAACCATTGCGCAAAGCATTATCACTGACTCTGTGAAACAGAAGAAGGCAAAGCGCGACTGGGCTACATGGAGACCCAATCCAAAGCGGGCATTATGGCTGGCTCTCGTATTACCAGGAGCAGGACAGATTTACAATCGCAAATACTGGAAACTGCCAATTGTTTACGGAGGCTTTGTTGGATGTATATATGCCGCAAGATGGAACGGGCAGATGTATGATGACTACTCACAGGCTTATATGGACATCATGGATGATAATCCTGAGACACAGAGCTACAACCAGTTCCTGCATCTGGGAAGCACTATTACTGACGCGAACAAGGAAAGGTATGTGAATCTTTTCAAACGCCGCAAGGACTATTACCGCAAATATCGCGACCTTAGTATATTTGCCCTTATCGGTGTTTATGCCTTGTCTGTGATTGACGCTTATGTAGATGCGTCGCTGTCAGAATTTGACATATCAGAGGATTTAAGTCTGAAGATAGAGCCATCGGTAATAAATGACCGTTCATCAACGAATCCTGTGAAATCAACGTCTGTTGGTGTAAACTGCTCCTTGAACTTTTAGTTCCGGGACATAAAATCCAGACATTGTTTATCTTATCTTATCAAAGGTCTGGTGAGAAAAGGGTATAGCACCCATATTTGTATTTATTGGAATTGAATTTATTTAGAAAAAAAATTATATATACATATTTTTATGGATAGAAAGATTTTCATTACCGCCATCGCCTTCTTGCTCAACTGCAACAATGTGGTATTGGCACAGAGCAACGAAGAACTGGAGATGACGGTAATTAACTTGGAAGGAAAAGAAGAGACAATAGACGTACCTGAGGCCATGGCAACAGAAGTTGACAGCCTTCTGAAACAATATTATGCGGAGAACTACCTCCTGCCTGACGAGAATTGTAACTACGAGAATGTGAATGTCACATTCCCTGCGGAAGTGTATATAGACCGCCTTGGAAGAATGCCTAACGTCATGGAGATGCCATATAACAACATTGTGCAGGGATGTATAGACAGATACACCGACCGTCTGCGCCGTTCTGTTGGTTATATGCTGGGAGCGGCAAATTTCTATATGCCCATTTTCGAGGAGGCCTTAGAGGCTTACGGGTTACCTCTTGAGCTTAAGTATCTTCCAGTTATAGAGTCTGCCCTTAATCCAAAGGCAACATCAAGGGCTGGTGCCGGAGGACTATGGCAATTCATGCCACAAACAGGAAAGCAATACGGACTTGAGATTAACTCATTGGTGGATGAGCGACGCGATCCTGTAAAGTCTTCATACGCTGCTGCACGATTCCTGCGCGACCTTTATAAGATATTCGGCGACTGGAATCTTGTTATTGCCGCATACAACTGCGGACCAGGTAATGTAAACAAGGCGATACTGCGTTCTAACGGCAAGGCTGATTACTGGTCTATTTACCCATACCTGCCAAGAGAGACAAGAGGATATGTGCCGGCTTTCATTGCTGCAAACTATGTAATGAACTATTACTGCGAGCACAATATCTGCCCAATGAGAACAAAGCTCCCGGCAAAGTCTGATACTATTATGCTGACAAGGGATGTTCACTTCAAACAAATATCAGACATTTGCGGCATTGACATTGAGGAGTTGCGTACTCTTAATCCACAATATCGCCGCGATATTGTGAACGGAGGCACCAAGCCGTCTTCGCTGCGACTGCCGGCATCACTCATAAGCACATTCATAAACAACGAGGATACTATCTACAACCATCAGGCGGATGTGCTCTTCACACGCCGCTCGCTTGTAGAGGTTAACGACGACCCTGTAAGCACTTCCAGCTCTAATAAATACAAGAGCAAGAAAAAGCGTTCAAGAAGGTCTAAGAGCGTAACTGTAAGAAAAGGTCAGACGCTGTCGGAAATAGCGCGCAGACATGGTACTACAGTAAGCAAGCTTCGCAGACTTAACGGCATAAAGGGTAGCAATATCCGCGCCGGAAAAAAGATTCGTGTAAGATAAGGAGCCTTGTCATTTATTATTTAACAAATACACCTTATTATATATACTATGGACGAACAGAACATAACAATACAAAAGGCTGAGACTCCAGAGGACAAGTTGGTGAATGACGCATTCCAGCATCTCTTAGACTGCTACCTTGCATCACGTCACCGCAAGAAAGTTGACATCATAACCAAAGCATTCAACTTTGCCAAACAGGCACATAAGGGAGTAAGAAGACTTTCTGGAGAACCTTATATCATGCACCCGATAGCAGTAGCACAGATTGCATGCGAGGAAATGGGATTAGGTTCTACAAGTATATGCTCGGCACTTCTGCACGATGTTGTGGAAGACACCGACTATACAGTAGAAGACATAGAGAACATCTTCGGGCCGAAGGTGGCGCAGATTGTTGACGGACTTACAAAGATATCCGGCGGTATCTTTGGAGAACAGGCGTCAGCACAAGCTGAGAATTTCAAGAAACTGCTACTTACAATGAGTGACGACATCCGTGTCATCCTAATAAAGATATGCGACCGCATGCATAACATGCGCACTCTTGAAAGCCAGCCAGCAAACAAGCAATACAAAATTGCCGGTGAGACATTATATATCTATGCACCGCTGGCAAACAGACTTGGATTAAACAAGATAAAGACCGAGCTTGAGAATCTTAGTTTCAAGTTCGAACATCCTGAGAAATATGCTTCCATTGAGCAGAAACTCATGATTACACAAGAGTCACGTGATGAGTTGTTTGACAATTTCACACAGCCCATCAAGGATGCTCTTGACAAAATGGGCATTGAATATGAGATCAAGGCCCGCGTTAAAAGTCCTTATTCCATTTGGAATAAAATGCAGAACAAGCATATATCATTTGAGCAGATATATGACATACTTGCGGTTCGTATAATTTTCAAGCCTAAAAAAGCAGAAGAGGAAGTTAATGAATGCTTCAACATATATGTGGCAATAAGCCAGATATACAAATCACATCCCGACCGACTTCGTGACTGGCTTAACCATCCTAAGGCCAACGGATATCAAGCACTGCACGTAACACTTATGAGTAAGCAGGGACGTTGGATAGAAGTACAGATAAGGTCTGACCGCATGAACGAGATTGCGGAACAGGGATTTGCCGCACACTGGAAATACAAAGACGGTTTTGAGATAACTGAAGACGAGGGTGAGCTGAACAACTGGCTGCTCACCATTAAGGAGATACTCGACGATCCTCAGCCCGACGCCATGGATTTCCTTGACGCAATCAAGCTTAATCTCTTTGCCTCTGAGATATTTGTCTTCACACCAAAAGGCGAGATAAAAACCATGCCTGCCGGATGTACGGCACTTGACTTTGCTTTCCAGATTCACACTTTCCTTGGCAGCCATTGCATAGGAGCAAAGGTGAACCACAAACTTGTGCCTATGAGCCACAAACTGGAAAGCGGCGACCAGGTGGAGATTCTCACATCCAACTCCCAACATGTTCAGGCCTCATGGATAAACTTTGTATCTACAGCAAAAGCCCGCTCAAAGATACAGGCTATACTTAGACGTGAAGGCAGGGAGCTACAGAAGAGAGGTGAGGAGATACTGCGCGAGTTCCTTCAGCGTTATTCCATGGAACCCACATCGTCTGTAATAGACAAGCTATGTGAGCTGCACGAGGTGGACAAACCTGACGAGTTGCTGGTGTCTATAGGAGACAAGACTATAATTCTCGGCGACAAAGACGTTGACGAGCTGAATGGCAAGAAGAAGAGTTCAAGCACAATAGGATGGCGCAAGTTCGTACCATTCCTCGGTAAGGATGGTAGCAAGAACAAACAGCAGGAAACAGCCCAACAGTACTTTGTGGTGAAGGAAGGTTTCAACAAGAAGAAACCTATCTACATCAATGACGACAACATAAACCAGTTTATCTTCAAGCACTGCTGTCACCCTATCCCTGGAGATGACATTCTTGGATTCATTGACAACAAAAACCGCATCGAGATTCACAAACGCTCATGCTCGGTAGCGTCAAAGCTAAAGTCCAGCTATGGCAACCGCATATTGGATGCCAAGTGGGATATGCACAAGCGCATTCTGTTTGACGCCACTATATCAATACGTGGTATAGACCGTATCGGCATGCTGAATGAGGTGACCAAAGTAATATCTGAGCAGCTTAACGTAAACATACATAAGATTGTCATATCATGCGACCAGGGTATCTTTGATGGTACTCTTGAGCTACTCGTTCACGACCGTGACGATGTACAGATTATCATGACTAACTTAAAGGCTATAAACGGACTACAGGAGATAAAGCAAATATTATAAACTATTAAAATATGATGAAACATCTTACTACATTATTCATTGCAGCACTGACAGCGATAGGTGTGAATGCTGCAAACCCTTACGACAATCCTGATACTATTGTTGTATCTCGTGATGGTACTGGACAGTTCCGCACTGTAGAAGAGGCTATTGAAGTATGCCGCGCTTTTATGGAGTATCACAAAGTTATTTACGTAAAGAAAGGTGTTTATAAAGAGAAGCTTATTGTGCCTTCCACACTTACAAACATTGAGATATGCGGTGAATGCCCGGAGAACACAATAATAACTTACGACGACCATGCCAACCTTTTCATTCCTGGCACACAAAGGAAAATGGGTACATTCAGAACCTATACCATTAAGGTTGAGGGTAATAACATAACATTCAAGAACATAACAATAGAGAATAACGCCGCAAAGCTTGGCCAGGCCGTTGCAGTACACACAGAAGGCGACTGCATCAAGTTCATAAACTGCCGCTTGCTTGGCAATCAGGACACTCTGTTCACTGGAGTTGCAAACACTCGCTTATTCTTCAAGAACTGCTATATAGAGGGTACAACCGACTTTATATTCGGCCCTTCTACCGCATGGTTTGAGGGATGCACAATCCTCAACAAGTCTGCCTCGTACATAACAGCAGCATCCACACCTAAGGATGTGAAGTATGGCTATATCTTCAACAACTGCAAAATCATTGCCGCAGAAGGTGTTTCCAAGTGTTACCTCGGTCGCCCATGGCGTCCTTACGCACACACTATGTTCATGAACTGCGAGATTGGCGGCCACATCAAGCCAGAGGGATGGCACAACTGGGGCAACAAGCAAAATGAGCAGACTGCACGCTATGAGGAATACAACAACAAACTTGCAGAGGGTTCTGTAGAGAACAGAGTAGGCTGGAGCAGACAACTCTCAAAGAAGGAGGCTTCAAAGATTACAATAGAGGAAGTATTCAAGATGAATAACGAGTGGATTCCTGAGTAAGGTTTCAAGACGGCAACAGTCAATCGCACTCTTTTGTGATTTCACTCTTTGAATCAGAAAACAAAAACGCACCAAAGCAAATGCCTGGTGCGTTTTTTTATCTAATAAATTCAGTAATGCGCAAGAAAAACAGCACATTACGTAAGATAGTCAAGTTGCTTTTTCAACTCCTTCAGGTCATCGCGCACTTTTATCAGCGACTCCATTATGCGCGCATTGCCATCCACCTGCTGCCTGTTCTCTCTCAGCATCTTACGCGCGGCGGCAAGCTTGAATCCTCTGACCTTAACAAGATTATACACAACTTTAATATTATCAATATCAGTCTGTGTATACTGCCTGATATTATTACCAGTAGTCTTCGGCTTAATCATGGGAATTTCTTTTTCCCAAAATCTCAGCATACTCTCTGATACATTAAGCATTGCTGCAACCTCTTTTATAGAGTAATACAACTTCAGGTTTTTCTCTGTGTTAAGTGCCATAATCTTATGATTATTCTTGAAACGATGTGATTAAAAAAGACCGTATCACTGCATGAATTAAAAGACACATAATCTTTTCAATGGCAAAGATACATTTTTTTTCTGAGAGTATATATAAAATGAAATAAAATTATTGTTCAGGTATGTTTAAACGAAAAACGAACATCATACTTTTCACTGTTCACTTTAATCAATCAACTCGTCAACAAACACTAAGGAGTGCAGGAGTTCAGACAATAGCTTATCAAGCATATGTCCTTTATCTCCTTCTATATTCTTCTACCTTCCTCTAAAGACTCACTACTTAATCAACTTGTCAACTTGTT
>JAFQGS010000073.1 GCA_017415455.1 Prevotella sp. | reverse complement strand
TTGTCCGCTTTGTCTTCATGCGATTTAAATAGTTTTTTGTAATTGACGAGGAGCCTCTCTCCCCGCCCTCTCCTTGGAGAGGGGGCTTCAATACTTTCGGAAGTTGACGAGTCTTTATAAGAAGTTAGAAGAAGGTAGAGGAAGATAGAAGGAGATAGAGGACATATGCGTGTCAAGCTATTGTCTGCACTCCTGCACTCCTATACTCCTACCTCCTAAAAAGTATACTCCTGCCTCCTAAGCGAATCGTCATTTCTTCATAATTCATAATTCCGAATTCCTAATTAAGAGTGAGAAGTGTATTTTTGAGTCAAAAGACAAGTGTTTTGTTATAAATTCGTATCAAAAATAGACATTCTCAATCTTTCTATAAAAGTAAACTGAAAACAAATGAAAAGATTTTGCTAATTTTGCATACCGAAATTCAGACATATTAAAATCTCAAAAATCTAATGATAAAAAAGAAATTCTTAGCAACCCTTTTTGTTGCATGCAGCATTCTTCCGGCGTTTGCCGAAGACGCTCCTTTTACAGTAAAAGACGGAATGTTCAATCAAAACGATCAGAACACCCTGGGGCTTACAATGGTTAAAGGCGCAGAGACCTTCACCGTGTTCTCCCCAACATCGTCATCCACAAATAAGTTCTGCAATGGCATTGTCATGTGCGAGTTCAAAGGTAACCTCTATTGCATGTGGCAGGCGTCAAAGAAAGACGAGGACGCCTCAGACACCTACGTGGCATATTCGCGCAGTACCGACGGCGGTAAGACATGGTCTGCCCCGGCGACACTCGCCGCTACCATCAGCAATGGCTATTGCTCTTCAGGAGGATGGATATCTACCGACGATAAACTTATCGGTTTTATAAACACCTGGCCTTCAAACCTTGACCCTAAAGGTGGATATACACGTTATGTGTCAAGTACCGACGGCGTGTCATGGACATCACCCGCAGACGTCAAGATGGCAGATGGCACAACCCTCAACGGCATCTTTGAGCAAGACCCATACGTTATGAAAGACGGCCGCATCATCAATTCCGCACACTTCCAGCCGGGACTGAAGGTTTGTCCTATCTATACCGACGATAAGTACGGCATCAGTGGTTGGAAGAAAGGAAAGTTCACCCATCAGGGCAGTGGCGATCAGTCTCGCGAGCTCGAGCCAAGCCAGTTCGTCAAGGCAGATGGAACTGTTGTTATGATCTTCCGCGACCAGAACTCTACATATAAGAAGATGGCGGCAAGCAGCAGCGACCGTGGTGTCACCTGGACATCCTCTGTTGTCATTGACAATATGCCAGACGCACGCACCAAGCAAAGCGCCGGAAACCTTCCCGATGGCACTGCCTTCATGGCGTGCAATCCGGTGAATGTAAAGACCTACGACCTTACCGATGGTAAGACACGTGTCCAGCGTCGTCCGCTTGTTCTGACATTGAGCAAGGACGGCAACCATTTCGACACCTCCTATCTCTTGCGTTATGGCAATGACGAGAAGATGCAGAATGGTCCTGTCTATTCAGGAAGCGCCAAGCGTCCGGGCTACCACTATCCAAAGTCAATGGTTGCCGGCGACTATCTCTATGTGGCATACGCCACCAATAAGGAAGACGTACAGTACACCCGTGTGCCCCTTGCCAACATCCAGCTCAACGCCTTGGCGTCAGTAGATGGCATCGAGGCGGTAAAGCCAACCATAAGCCTTGCAGGTGGCAATGTGCTCAGCGTCACCCAGCCTACCTACGGCAACGTGTCCGTCAGCATCTATACTATATCAGGCGTCAGCGTCATGACTCACAGCACAGTCAGCGATTATCTGAGGTGCGACCTAACCAGTCTTCCCTCAGGCATATATATAGTACGTGTAAATACCGATAGCGGCACATATTCGCAGCGCATCATGAAGAAATAAAGTGTAATAAACAAAGGGCTCGGTTTTCCGAGCCCTTCGTTTATTTAAGCATAAAGTCATAAAAAAGTTCAAAATCTTTTGTTATTTGTCAGAATAGTGTAATTTTGCAATAATGAATGTCAAATAGAGTCATATTATGAAATTTCCTATCGGTATCCAGTCGTTCGAGAGTTTGCGCAGCGAGGGTTTTGTCTATGTAGATAAGACCGCTCTTGTGAGGAAGATGACTTCAGAGGGCAAATGCTTTTTCCTGAGCCGTCCCCGTCGGTTTGGTAAGAGTCTGCTGATGTCAACCATAGAGGCTTACTTTAAGGGGAAGAAACATCTGTTTGAGGGACTGGCGATGGAGACGTTGGAGACAGACTGGAAGGTGTATCCTGTACTGCATCTGGATCTTAACGCAAAGCCATATACAAAACTACAGGATCTGTATGATCTTCTTGATGACCAACTGACATATTATGAGCGTCAGTATGATAGTGTGGCAACGGATAAAAGTCCGGAGGGACGATTCAGGCAGCTCATCCGCTGCGCCCGTCAGAAGACCGGCATGGGTGTCGTTGTTCTTGTTGACGAATACGACAAGCCCATACTTCAGGCTATCGGCAACGAACCACTGCAGAATGAGTTCCGCAATGCCCTGAAAGCCTTTTATGGTGTCTTGAAGAGTGCAGATGCCGACTTGCGGTTCACGCTTCTCACCGGAGTGACAAAATTCGGAAAGGTGAGCGTGTTCAGTGATTTGAATAATCTGGAAGATATATCAACAAGTCCGTATTATCATGATATATGCGGTATCTCCGAAACAGAATTACATAAGTTCTTTGATGCTCAAGTCGCGGCATTGGCAATGGAGAATAACCAGACAAAGGACGAGGCATACACAGAACTGAGGCACAGGTATGACGGTTATCATTTCTGTGATGGTACACAAGGTATGTATAATCCGTTCAGCGTATTGCTGACATTAAAAAATGTAAAGTATGGCAATTACTGGTTTGCCACCGGCACACCCACCTACCTTGTAGAGCTGTTGAAGAAGACCGACTTTAAGCTTGACGATTTCTCCAATCTTGAGGTCAGCCAGGAAGACCTTGACAGCATCCATCAGGCAGACATCAATCCTATCCCTGTACTTTTCCAGAGCGGATACCTGACAATAAAAGAAGCTAATGAAGAGTTTGATCTGTATGTTTTGGACTTTCCCAACGAGGAGGTAAGACAAGGCTTTGTCAAGTTCCTGTTGCCTTATTACGTCTATTGCAAACAGAGTCAGCAGAAGACCATAGTCAGTAAGTTTGTAACGTCTCTTCGCAATGGCGACGCCGACACCTTCATGCGTTTGCTTCAGTCCCTGATGTCGGGCACTCCATACGAGATGATACGCGAGTTGGAGAATCATTATCAGAACGTGATGTACATCATCACACGTCTTATGGGATTCTATATCCAGGCAGAGTACCGCACGTCCAACGGCCGCATCGATTTGCTTATTGGCACAGACAAGTACGTCTATATCATTGAGCTGAAGTTCAATGGCACAGCCGCGGAGGCCCTGTCGCAGATAGAGGAAAAGGACTACAGTCTTCCTTTCGCCATCGACGACCGCCAGATAATAAAGATAGGCGCCAATGTCTCAGGTGAGACACGGAACCTTGAGGAATGGCTGATTAAGTAAAGGGGTAGTAGACGAGGAGCCTCACCCCAACCCCTCTCCATAATGAGAGGGGAGTAATTTGATGAGGTCACGAGGGGCCTCTCTCCCCGCCCTCTCCTTGGAGAGGGAGCTTCAATGCTTTCAGAAGTTGACGAGTCTTTATAAGAAGTTAGAAGAAGGTAGAGGAAGATAGAAGGAGATAGAGGACATATGCGTGTCAAGCATGCGTCTGCACTCCTAAGCGAAGCGTCACTCCTGCACTCCTAAGCGAAGCGTCATTTCTTCATAATTCCTAATTCATAATTAAGAGTGAGAATACTTCTCACTCCATCCTTCCCAATTCCTAATTAAGAGTGAGAATTGCCATACCCTCAAGCCGCGAAGCGATGCTGAAATGTGTTTTAACACATTTTAGCATTCGGGGGGGGTAATTTTAAGTAATTTTTATAACTTTGCACTGCCTACAAGGGATGAGGGTATGCATTGTTAAATTCGTTTAGTTACAGATTTCTAATATTTCTACTCTTGTCTTTCTTTGTTTCATGGCAGCTATTATCAACATTTAGCATTGCTGATACAGCGTAGATGAATCAGGCATATTATCATATTGGATATTGTAAGCACCTGAGCCATAGGATTTTATGTAAGGCTTAGGGAGCCATGAGAATGCCCCTTTCTCTTTTTTTATGACATCTCCGCAATCCCTCAAAGACCGTCTTCAGTGGTTCGTTCTAAGGATAAAGTGGCGACACGAGTCCGACGTCAACGACCACCTTGTAAGCGAAGGCATCCCCACATTCCTTCCCTGGCATTATGTCATTAAGCGTAGGGCCAACGGCCATAAGGAACGTGTTCTGCAGAATGCCATCCCTGAGCTCCTCTTCGTATATGCCAGTTACAACTATCTTGATGCCTTCATGCGTAAGATGAAGCATCTCTATAACTATGACATATACTTTGAGAAATACATCTCCGACAGCCGTCGTCACATCCTTGTAGTGCCCGACTGCCAGATGCGCAACTTCATCAATGTCGCCAGCCGTTACACCGAAGACATACTATATGTAAAACCCGAGGAAGTCCAGCTCAATAAAGGCGTCCGTGTTCGAGTACATGGCGGCCCTTTTGACGGCCTTGAGGGCGAGCTGTTACGCCTCAAGGGCAAGCGCAGTAAGAGGGTAGTGGTCCGTATCGACCAGTTAGCAGTCGTTGCCGCCTCTGTTATAGAACCCGATTTGTTAGAGATATTATCATGACATCCCTGTTGTTACATAAGGCAGGCACCTTTTCCTGCACCTACCATGCCCTCACCGGCTATGGCTTTGATACCGACATCTCGTCATGTCAACCGGCGGAATACTACCGTCAGGAACTTGACCGTCTTTATGATGAGATATACCATAAGTCACTCTCATCCACCGACACTGACGAGCGCAGCCATCTTCTGCATATCCTATATTCCGAACTCGTTGATCTCTTCGACGAAGACACCATTCGTAAAGTTGACGACGAGGCCCTTCGCCTCCTTCCCCTCCTCGGCGCCACCTATCCGTCGCTCCGTCTTCAGTTAGACATCTGTCTGTATGCCGTACACCTCCCGTCCGCCATCAGACAACGCCTGATATCATCCTTGCCGGGCAACATCCTGCAAGGCATGCACCATGCCACCCATCCATCCGAGACCCTGTTCCTCATGGCATCCCTGGCTGTGGAATACCTCACCGAGTATGGCACAACCCTTGATCAGTCCATCCTCTCACAACTTGAGGCAGCCATATCAGACGTCCACCGTTTAACGTGCAGCGCCATTGATTCAGAGTCACCCGTCACCCCCTCAAACCTCTATGCCATATATAACTTTCTGTATATGAGCGACAGCGACGCCACCCTTCAGTCCCGTCTCGCATCCGAGGCCCGTCGCCTCATCATCCGTTATCCCGAGAACACCCTTGAATGGTGGCAATGCCAGCATATACTTGCCATAGAACGGTTAAGAGTTTAATGGTTAAAGTTTAACGTGAACATTTAACTATACAATCAACATATTCAAGGAGTGTAGGAGTGACTTCTCACTCTTAATTAGGAATTATGAATTAGGAATTAGGAATTTTTGCAGGAGTACAGGAGTGTAGGAGTATACTTTTTAGGAGTGTAGGAGTATAGGAGTGTAGGAGTGCAGGAGTATACTTTTTAGGAGTGTAGGAGTATAGGAGTGCAGGAGTGCAGACAATAGTCCTGC
>JAFQGS010000072.1 GCA_017415455.1 Prevotella sp. | reverse complement strand
TATAAACATTTTAAATTTTACAATTATGTCAGAAATCGAAAGCAAAGTAAAGGCAATCATCGTTGACAAACTCGGTGTTGACGAGGCTGAAGTTAAGCCAGAAGCAAGTTTCACAAACGATCTGGGTGCAGACTCACTGGATACAGTAGAGCTCATCATGGAGTTTGAGAAAGAGTTCAACATCTCTATTCCAGATGATAAGGCTGAGACAATTGCTACTGTAGGTGATGCTATCGCTTACATTGAGGCAAACGCATAAATAATAGACATTCTGAATGTTAAAGTGAGGAATGAAGGATAAGGAATGAAGAATATGCAGGCTCCGTTTTTGTGAGTGTGGCAGATTCTTCATTCCTTTGTTTTATGGCTGTGCCATAATGAATCTTCGTTCTTCATTCTTTTTATTAAAGATATGGAACTGAAAAGAGTAGTTGTAACAGGTCTTGGAGCGGTAACACCGGTAGGCCTTAACCCAGAGGAGACATGGAACAATCTGCTGGCAGGTGTCAGCGGCGCAGCTCCTATAACACAGTTTGACGCATCAAAGTTCAAGACACAGTTTGCATGTGAGGTGAAAGGTCTTAATGTTAATGACTATATAGACCGCAAGGAAGCACGCAAGCTTGACCGCTACACACAGCTCGCGATGATCAGTGCGATGCAGGCTGTTAAGGATAGTGGTATGGATCTGGAGAAAGAAGACAAGAACCGTATCGGTGTCGTGTTTGGTGTTGGTATCGGTGGTATACGCACTTTCGAGGATGAAGTGGTATATTACGGACAGCATTTGGAGAATGGTCCAAAGTTCAACCCATTCTTTATACCAAAGATGATTAGCGATATCGCTGCTGGTCATATTTCAATAATGTATGGTTTCCATGGTCCAAACTATGCAACAACATCTGCATGTGCCTCTTCTTCAAACGCACTTGCCGACGCCTTCAATCTCATTCGTCTTGGAAAGGCAAATGCGATTGTCAGCGGTGGTGCCGAGGCTGCTATATGCGCTTGTGGTGTAGGAGGATTCAATGCAATGCACGCGTTGTCAACACGTAACGATGACCCACAGGGATCATCACGCCCATTCAGCGCAAGCCGTGACGGATTCATTATGGCCGAGGGTGCAGGATGTATCATACTTGAGGAACTTGAGCATGCAAAGGCACGCGGAGCAAAGATCTACGCAGAGATGGTTGGTGAGGGTATGAGCGGTGACGCACATCATATCACAGCATCACATCCAGAAGGTCTTGGAGCAAAGCTTGTTATGCAGGCGGCGCTTGAGGATGCAGGCATGAAACCAGAGGATATCGACTATATCAATGTTCATGGCACATCAACACATGTTGGTGACATCTCTGAGGCAAAAGCCATCAAGGAAGTGTTCGGTGATGCGGCTTATAAGCTCAATATCAGCTCAACAAAGTCAATGACAGGACACCTGCTTGGAGCAGCTGGTGCTGTTGAGGCTATGGTGGCAATACTTTCTGTACAGAACGATATTGTGCCTCCTACAATCAACCATGATGAGAATGACAAAGACGAGGAGATTGATTATAACCTCAACTTTACATTCAATACAGCCCAGAAGCGTAGCGTACGTGCGGCAATGAGCAACACGTTCGGTTTCGGTGGACACAATGCTTGTGTTATCTTCAAGAAATATGATGGTGAATAATATAATAGACAAAATAAGGCTCCCTTTCAGAAAAGAAAAGGAGCTTTATTCGTCTTTGTACGACATCATAGGATTCTACCCCCATAATATACAATATTATAAACAGGCGCTCATGCACAAAAGTGTAAGGAAGCGCAATGAGAAAGGACGTCCGGTGAACAACGAACGGCTGGAGTTCCTCGGCGACGCTATTCTTGATGCTATTGTCGGCGATATTGTATATAAGCATTTTGACGGGAAGAGAGAGGGATTTCTAACCAATACGCGCAGCAAGATTGTACAAAGGGAGACGCTTAACCGCCTTGCTCAGGAAACAGGTATAAGCCAGCTTATCAAGTCCAATAATCACACATCGTCGCATAACAGCTACATGGCAGGAAATGCTTTTGAGGCATTGGTGGGCGCCATATATCTCGACAGAGGATATGAGGCGTGCATGCGTTTTATGCAGAAGAGAATATTGGCGCAGGTTATTAATATAGATAAGGTGGCGTATAAGGAAGTCAACTTCAAGAGCAAGCTTATTGAGTGGTGTCAGAAAAACCGCGTGCAGTTTGAGTATCAGCTTGAGGTTGAGGAGAAAGACGAGAAAGGGAATCCTAAGTTTACGTACATCGCTCTCATAGAGGGCATGGAAGGAGGCAGGGGAACAGGTTACTCAAAGAAAGAGAGTCAGCAGAACGCAAGCAAGCAGGCTCTGCAGAAACTCAAGAAAGAACCTTTGTTCCTGGATGCTGTATTCGCATCAAAGACCGAGCGTACGAAGATGGAGGAAGAACCTGTTATGGTTGTTCCTGATACAGAGGAGAAGATAGACTTCATTGTCAAGGCAGAGACATCCGCAGAGACAAATGAGGCGGCTCAGGCTCCGGCTGAGAGTCAGGCTGTTCCAAGTTCTGATGTTGCTGTTGAGGAATTTGACCTCAGCGATGTAAGTGTTTCGAGGAAATCACGTGAGGAAATCATAGCAGAGGCAGAGGCTGCGGCATTCGCTCAAGGTTAGGATGCTGTAGCGCAGCTGTTTGAAAGCAAGATTGCTTATACTTGAACAAACCAAGCGTAATAAACAAAAGTGGAGGCAGAGATGTCTCCACTTTTGTTTGTAAATAGGGTAACGAGAATTAAGAATAACTATTAACCGGAGTGACCCGCCCTGGAAATAAGAATGAAAGTCGTCAACGGAATTATTTAAGCTGCATCATTAAAGCTAAAAAACATGCAGAAGTCACCACCGGTCATAGTCAATCAAATTTGGTATATAGCGTGTATACCAAAAGTATATCCCGTGTATACCAAAAGTATATTCCGTGTATACCAAATTGAAAAAGCTTTACAGCACGTGTCTTCTATCTTCTTCTATCTTCTTCTATCTCCTTTTACCTCCTTATATCTCCTTATATCTTCAAAGATGATGGAACTTGGGGCGTTTGATATATATAATATAAGGTGGCATTTTATGCTTGTTTTTCCGGTGTGGAGTATGCTGATACTTTGTTTTAGTTCCCTTAGTATTTATTAGTCCTTTCGTTGAGATAAACGCCAAAAGAAATCTCTGTTGTATAAGCTATGTGGTGGAATATCTATCAGCATTGTTAAAATATCCTCTGTTTTTATGTGTTAATGTCGTTTTTTTCTTATTGTTTTTTGGTTATTTAAATATTTTAAAATATATTTGCACAGATTATCTATCAACAAACCTCGTATATTTTTAATTTTATTAATAACTTTAACATTAACTTAAAAACATTTGTGGAATGAAGAACGCAATGAATTTGTTGTGTAAGCTATGCCTCATGACACTTATGCTTTTGCCTATCTCGGCAATGGCTCAGGGTGTTGTGAAGGGTACAGTTCTTGATGGCAACAATGAACCTATCATTGGTGCATCTGTTGTTGAGAAAGGTAACGCACGCAATGGTGCGGTAACTGACCTTGACGGTAAGTTTACACTGAAACTGCAACAGTCAAAAACGGCGGTCATCAGCTACATCGGTATGATTTCTAAGGAAATTAATGCCAGCGAGTCTGATCAAGTCGTAGTGTTGGAAGAAGAGCAGAGCAGTCTTGACGAAATCGTTGTCCTCGGTTATACCAGCAGGGCACGTAAGGACTTGACCGGTTCTGTAGGTTCTATCTCTGGTGCCAAGCTGGCAGCAGTTCCTGTAGCATCAGCAGCAGAGGCTCTCCAGGGTAAGATTGCCGGTGTGCAGGTAACATCTGTCGACGGACAGCCAGGTGCTGACATCAACATCCGTGTACGTGGTGCTACGTCTGTAACACAGAGCAATGAGCCTCTTTACATCGTCGATGGTTTCCAGCAGGCAAACATCAACGATATCCCTCCATCGGATATCGCTTCTATCGACGTATTGAAGGACGCTTCTCTTACAGCCGTTTACGGTGCAAAGGGAGGTAACGGTGTAATCGTGGTTACAACAAAGTCTGCTCAGGCAGGTCGCGTAACTGTAGGTTTCAACGGACGTCTCTCTTACTCTAAGGTTTCTAAGAAGCTCGACCTTCTGAATACAGCCGACTTCGTTGATTATCAGTACGACCGTGCTGCGGCTAATGGTACACGCTCTTCTTGGGCTAAGCCATTCCGTTACAACTTCGGTAACCCTGGTGACCTTGACCTCTATCACGCTCTGCCTACACACGACTGGCAGGATGAGGTGCTCGGTGAGACTCCAATCAACTACTCTGCTAACGTAACAGTAGGTGGTGGTACAGACAAGCTGAAGTTTAACGTTTCTCTCACACAGACAGAGGACAAGGGTATTATCCTTGGTTCAGGTGTACGTCGTACAAACCTCAACGTTAAGCTCGCTGCTAACCTCACAAAGAACCTCGTTCTTACATTCAACCCACGTATGACATACCGTCGTGACGTCGGTGGTGGTGGTTCACGTATCGGTTCTATGGGTCTTGCTGACGTTCTCCGCTATCGTCCAACCAACGGTCTTCGCGAGGCTGCTTTCTGGGCACCTGAAGTTGCAGACCCAGACGAGGAGAAGAACTTTGAGTATACAAATCCAAAGTCTGACATCGAGACAAACCAGAGAAAGAAGCACTCTTACAATATTAACAACCAGTTCGCTCTCCAGTGGACTCCTATCAAGGGTCTCGTTCTCCGTTCAGAGGGTAACTACGCAATCACTATCGGTGATGAGATGCAGTACTACGGACCACTTACAAAGGAAGGTCAGAAGGTTATCAACCAGGGTCTTCCTGTAGCTTCAATCAGCGACTCTCGCACAGAGTCTTACACTTGGACAAATACAGCAAGCTACTCTTTCACATTGAAAGACATGCATAACTTCTCTTTCCTCCTCGGTCAGGAAATCTATCACTCACAGAAGCGCACTAAGGATCAGACAGCTCACCTCTTCTCTCGTGACGTTGATGCTGCCACAGCATGGAACAACATGAACCTTGGTACTGTTTACGCTCTTGAGTCAGCTCTGAATACACCTAACCGTATGGCTTCTTTCTTCGGTCAGGCTAACTATAACTACGATCACAAGTATCTCCTCTCTGTTACAATGCGTGCCGACGGTTCTACAAAGTTCGCTCCGGGCAACCAGTGGGGTTACTTCCCATCAATCTCTGGTGCTTGGGACCTCAAGCGTGAGAACTTCCTTAAGGACGTAGAGTGGATTGATCAGTTGAAGTTCCGCGCTGCCTTCGGTCTCGCTGGTAACAACAACATCGATGATGACATGTGGCGTTACCTCTATACAGTAGGCACACAGGGTGGTCCTGGCTTCGGCGAGGTTACAAAGAACGGTGAATTGTTCTATACAGCAGGCGACCAGTTCCCTAACAAGGACGTTAAGTGGGAGACAACAGTAACACGCAACTTCGCGTTCGACCTCTCATTCTTCGGCAACCGCCTCACTATCACTCCTGAGCTTTACTTCAATACAACACGCGACCTTCTTTATAAGTCAACCATCCCTTCTGTATCAGGTTACACAGCTCAGATGCAGAACATCGGTAAGGTTACTAACAACGGTTTCGAGTTGACAGTAAACGGTGACATTCTCCGCGGTAAGGATTATGTACTCTCTGGAAACCTCACATTCGGTATGAACAAGATGACAATCAAGAAGCTTAACGCTACTGACAAGGTTCTCTACAATACATCAGGTGCATGGAAGTCTGCTGACCAGCAGGACTATAAGCTTGAGGTAGGTGGTGAGCTCGGTCTCTTCTACGGTTATGTATATGACGGTCTCTATTCACCAGATGAGTTCTACTTCGACAACGTACAGAACAACCTTGCTGTTCCTTACTCTGACGAGTATCCACGTTACGACGCAGATGGCAACCGTCTGCCTAACACAGTTATCAACAAGGCTCTCGGCGCAAGCAACTCTGGTGAGGCTACTCTCCCTGGTAAGATTAAGCTGAAGGACCTCAATGGCGACGGCATCGTTGACCAGAACGATAAGACTGTTATCGGTAACTCTAACCCAGAGTTCCAGGGTGGTTTCGGTCTCTCAGGACAGTGGAAGAACTTCGACTTCACAGCTAACTTCACATACATGGTTGGCTTCGACGTTTACAATGCTACAGCATACGCATTGTCTTCTTCTACAACAAAGCAGTATGAGTTCCATAACGTTCTCTCTGACTTCGCTGACAACCGCTGGCGTTATGTTCACGTGAACGATGGTAGCCGCTACTCTGGTGAGTGTATGTACAAGAACCATTATCTTGACAACTCAGTAGAGACATACATCGGTATGAACGCTAACGCTTCTCTCTGGAATCCGGCAGACCTCGTAACTAACGCGTTGATCTCTAACTTCGTTGAGGACGGTTCATTCATCCGTTGCTCTGACGTTACTATCGGTTACACACTTCCTGAGACTCTTACAAAGAAATGGGGTATGAACAAGCTCCGCGTTTACGCTTCTGCTTCTAATCTCTTCATCTTGACAGACTATTCAGGTTTCGACCCAGAAGTTGACGTACAGTCTGGTCTGACTCCTTCTATGGACTACAACCGTTACCCACGTAACCGTCAGTTCTCTCTTGGTGTAAACGTTACATTCTAATATAATATATATAAGGTATAACGGTTGACAAGACCAAATAAATAAAATAAAAGAAAATATATGAAACTAAGAAATATATTAATGGGTGCATTTGCAATGCTGGCTCTGACAGCTTGCGATGACTACCTTGATGTAGAGGCGCCGTCTAAGCAGACTAACGAAAGTGTGTTTAGAAGCAAGAGTGAGATTTCAACTGCACTCAATGGCGTTTATGCAAAGGCGTTGGTGGATAATACCTTCGGTAACCTTGCATACAATGGTTTGCAGCTTAACAGCGACGTAGACTTCTCAACAAACATAAACGAGGTCTCACAGATTGATGCTCCTAAGCGTTTTGACATGACTGCAGAGTCTGGTACAGCAGAGAAGTTCTGGAACGCTCTCTATGCAGGTGTTGAAGTTGCCAACAACTTCATCTGGAACCTTGAGAACAGTCCTATCTACACTCCTGAATTCGCTGAGTATGCTGAACTTACTCAGATGATGGGTGAGGCAAAGGTTCTCCGCGCTATGTTCTACTATGAGTTGCTTTGCTACTGGGGAAATATTCCTTTCTCTCTTGAGCCTACATACGCAACTCAGGAGTTTGTTCTTCCTATGACAGACCGTGACGAGGTTTACGCACAGATTATCGCTGACCTTCAGGCTGCTGCTCCTCTGATGAAGACTACATCTGCTATCTCTGATGGTGTTGAGCGCATTTCTAAGGAGGCTTGCTGGTCAATGATCGCACGTATGGCTCTTCAGGCAGGTGGTTATTCTCTCCGTCCTGTAGAGGGTAAGACTTACGGTGAAATGCAGCGTCCTGCTAACAGCCGCGAGTTCTATCAGATCGCACGCAACTATGCTGACTCTGTAATCCAGTCTAACACACACTCACTCACAAAGCCTTACAGCCAGGTATTCGTAGACGAGTGTAACTTCATCGTGAACAGCTCAGACGACCCAATCTTCGAGCTTCCTTTCGCTAAGGAGACTTCTGGAGAGTGGGGTTATCAGCAGGGTCCTCAGGCTAAATCTACAGAAGGTGTTACTCCACACGTATGGGGTGAGACAAAGGGTGGTGTACAGGTTACTCCTTTCTATCGTCACAGATTCGATGAGAGAGACCTTCGCCGTGACTTCGTAAACTGCTTCTGGTATTATGAGACAACAGGTCAGCCTGCTATCAACCACAATTATACAGCTTACAACGGTAAGTGGTCTAAGCTGTGGAATACAATAGGTATCGGTGCTAACACAACAGGTGCTACAGGTATCAACTTCGCATACCTCCGTTACACTGAAATCCTCCTCGCTTTCGCTGAGGCAGAGAACGAGCTCAACGGTCCTACAGCTGAGGCTCAGGAAGCTCTCAAGCAGGTTCGTCGCCGTGCGTTCGCTACTGCTGACCACGCAGAGATGGTTGACGCATACGTTGACTATGTAGCAGGTGACAAGGAGACATTCCTCAATGCTCTTCTTGAAGAGCGTGCTCTTGAGTTCGCTGGTGAGAACATGCGTTGGAAGGACCTCGTTCGTAACAACCAGTATGCAGAGAAGTTGTTCTACACATTCCTCCGCTACTACACAGTTGCAGAGAACTGTATGACATCTTCAAGCTATGATGATATGATGGAAGAGTATGATGGTATCAACTGGTCTGAGACATTCCCATTCAGCATGTTCTGGACATACATCCAGAATCCTGGTGACAAGTCTCTCTATGAGAATACTCAGCTCCCATTGATCTACATCCACAATCCATACGCTGCATCTTCAATCCCACAGGTTAGCCCTGCTAACTATATGACAAACAACGCTCTTCCTTATACTCCTATCTCATTGAGAGATATCACAGGTCTGGAGAGCTCAAGCTCAGACATGACATGGGGTGAGGCTGCTATCAACTGGATGGAAGACGCAGGTTATCCAAAGGCACAGATCCTTTATTCTCTCTATGGTTATATCCGCGGTGATGAGAGAGCTAACATCATCCTCAATGTGGATGGCACCGACCAGAGAATCGATCCTACAAGCTACAACGTAGACAATCTGCCTGCAGTTCGCTATATCCTCCCAATTCCACAGGAGGCTATCGCACGCTCTGGTGGTGTTTACAAGCAGCACTTCGGTTATTAAAAAGTAAATTAGGACTTTATTGGCAGTTTGGCATCTGATGCCAACTGCCGATAAGGACTGAAAAGCTAAAATAAACAACAATTAATAAAATTACAGAACAATGAAGAAACTTCTAATATATTCGCTCTGCATGTTTGCAGTTTCGTTGGGCTTCGTTTCATGTTCAGACGACGATGATGTTCCTGCAGGTTCAGATCGTCTGTTCAGAACTATGTTCCGCTGCGACAACAATACAGGTAAGGGAGATTCTGACCCTTACAACTGTGCAGTAGTAGACCTCAACGATGTTCACCTCTACTGGTTCGGTGTTGAGGGTGCATACGGTTATCAGATTCGCTGGGCGCTTCAGCCAAATGTTTCTGGTGGTGCTCAGGCATGGCACGACACAGACTCTCTCGGACTTCTCGAGGGTGACACAATTCTCGTTGGTCAGGATGTTCTTGACTGTGTAATCAAAGACCTTAACTATCAGACAGACTATCGTTTCGCTATCCGTACACTCAACTCTGCAGATCTTAACGACCCGAAGAACTCTGAGTGGTATGGTCATGGTGACGGTCGTGGATGGGCTGAATACCTTGGCTTGCAGACTGCTGCACGCTACGAGGTGCCTTCTATCATCCAGACATCTGATATCACAAAGACTTCAATGATTATCCACCTCAACCGCAGCACAGCTGGTTATACAGATGAGCAGATGCAGGGCTTCGCTGAGCACTTCACTATCGACGGTGACGTATTCAAAGTTGACTACCTGACAATCACTCCTTCTAAGTCTTCACCAAACGCTGTTGTTCCAGAGCAGTTCAAGAAGTACACTCTTACAGATGCTGACTGGGAGCTTGGTTATATCCTTGTTGAAGGTCTTACAGAGAACGCTGTTTACAACATCGACGTATGGGATGCTGACATTCCTGTGTCTGTAGACGCTAACTACAACCCATTGCTTAAGCGTACAAAGGGTGACCCAGGTCCTCCAATCCTCCTCACACACGTTCCTTGCCCAACTGATACTGTTGGTAAGGGTACAGACGGAGAGGTTGTTTACGACATTTCTCAGTATAACTCAATGCGTCTTGATGAGATTATCAGTGACTACTGCTCATCTATGACATTGGCAGAAAACCAGGTATTCTACCTCGAGGGAGGCAAGGCTTACCACTTCTCTGGCAACCCATCTATCTACAAGGGTCTTACACTCCGTACAAACCCAGAAGATTTGGCACAGGGCAAGCGTGCTACACTCTACCTCAATGGTCTTACAGAGTCTGGTACAAACGTCAATACATGTAACTTCATGCTCGGTCGTCAGCCACAGTCTGGTGAGAACTCTTCTATTCCATTGGATATCGACTCAGTTCGTTTCATGGATCTTGATGTAAATGCTCCTAAGGCTCGTACATACGGTCATGCAAACGACGGTCTTGGTGGTGCTTCTGGTAACTACTTCATGAACATGTACTCTAACGGTATGGGTATCAACGTAACACTCCTCGAAATGAATAACTGTACATTCGAAGGTTTGCGTCGTGGATTCTTCCGTATCCAGGGTTCTAACGACTTCAACATCCACAACCTCGTTGTTAAGAACTGTCAGTTCTTCAACACTGGTTACTACGATCAGGGTGGTAAGGGTTACAACATCATCTTCGCTGACCACAACGGTAAGCCAAAGAGCAACATCCTTGAGAATATCGTAATTGATAACAACGTATTCTGCAACACTCCTTACGGTTCAATCATCACTGACAACAACCGTAATCTTGTATGGGATGAGTCTGTACGTTGGAACATCACTGTTACAAACAACACATTCGTGAACCACGCTACACGCTCTGCTGTTGCGTTCTTCAACTTCCGTTATATGCCAGGTGGTTCTACATTGACAATTAAGAACAACTTCTGGACTGTAACAAAGGATGAGGCTGATGCAGTGCGCGTATTGAACTGCCAGGGTTGTGACATCCGTAACATCCAGGGTGGTGACGGCTCAGGTGTTGTAACATTCGATATCGCAAACAACTGGTCAACAAACAACAACCTTACAGCAGGTCAGATCTTTACTAAGGGTGCATTCTCTGCTAAGAGCAACGCTCCTGGTAAGTTCCTCTCTTCTTCTAACTTCCCAAGCGGAACAGAAGAACTTGATGTTCATGTTGACGATATCTCAGCGGTAGAACTCTTCAAGTCTCCAAATCCTAAGTACTATGCAACTGATCCTTCTAACCACATGGAGCATCAGACAGACGACAAGTCTTGCCTCAACTTCCAGGATACAGAGAAGGTACGCAACTCTAAGATCTTCCAGCTCGGAATCGGTGCTCAGAGACTGCGTGACAACATTGGTAAGTAATTACTTTTCATACACGAAATAATAATAATTCTTTTCAGGGGAGTGGCATCGTGACGATGTCACTCCTTTTTTGTATTAGTTAAGTAATTAAGGTAGTTACTACCTTAACTACCTAACTCCTTAACTACTAAAATAAAACTTCCATTCATACAGCCGAGACGGCAGTGCGATTGCTATGCCATGGCGGCGTCATTACGTAGCAATCATCCCGCAATCACTATCTAATCATATACGTGATTGCTATGCCAAGGCAGTGCCATCGCTATTTCATCGCACCATCATCGCTATCTTATCATGACATCATCCAGCCTTTATCGTTGCGCCATGACAATGTAATGGCAGCATGATGGCAATGCAATCACGCAGTCAACTCAATTTTATCATGCGCCCAGGGCTATGCCATCATCATGTGATAGCTATGCCATCATTATGTGATAACTATGTATTCACCAAGTGATAACTATCTGCTCATTAAGTAAGCCCTATGCGTTCATTAAGTTGGCATCATTCCCCTGTACGCTTACAAGTATATTGTAGTTCGCCCATGCCCCTGCTTTCATCAGGAGACGGCAATGAGAAGAATGATGAGTCTTTCCTTGTTCCTTATGATATTTGTCTTATTTTGCATGCCGCCAATGGTGCTTAAACAATCAAAATATTACATAATAAACATTTTCTGTAACCAAAAAGACATCCTGAAATGAATATAATTTATGATATTTGCAGACAAAAGAGATATTATGACAAACATTCCCGATAATCACTTTGATGAGATACATTTGCCCAGTTCCAGCAATGCGGACTCACGGATAACATACACCGACGGCAACTTCATGCTTGTAGAGTCGATGAGAGAGTTCTACAACATGCAGACCCATAAGGTGAAGTTCAACTTCTTCCTTGTGTGCAAGGCCGGCAGGCTGCAGTTTCAGGTTAACGGCAGCGATATTTGTATTAGTGAGAAACAGATGCTGATATGCCCGTCAAATATGGTGGTAAGGAGCGTTATGATGTCTCCCGACTGCGAGTGCAGCATCTTCTGCATCACCGACCAGCTCCTTGCGGCAGCTCTGAAGTCGCGGGTTGAGCTGTGGGACAAGACGATGTACATCAACAAGTACTTCCTTTTGGACATACCACGTTATGAGAGTCCGTTCTTCGAGTACTTCAAGAGCAAGACCCGCTCGGCCGGTTTGTTCAGAGAAGAGATAATACTGTCGCTCATCAGCTGCATGCTCCTTGAGGTGCTGGAGCACATCCATCAGTTGTCTGCAGTCCCTTCCGCCGACGACAAGTCACAGCCCTCGCGCAACGACGAGCTCTTCAACAAGTTCCTCGACATGCTGTCGGGCAGCAAGGTGAAGCGCAACACCGTGGAGTGGTATGCCCGTGAGATGTGCATAACCCCCAAGTATCTCTCCTCCATATGCAAGAACGTCAGCGGCAAGGCCCCCATAACCTGGATAAACGACTACGTGATGCAGGACATCTGCGTCTTTCTGCGCGACACCAATCTCACCTGCAAGGAGATATCCGACGAGTTAGGCTTCCCCAACTCCTCATATTTCGGCAAGTTTGTGAAAGACCGCCTTGGCATCTCTCCGCGTGCCTACCGTCTGCAGTTGCGCAAGAAGTGACGTGTTGGTGTATATGCAATAAGAATCCCCGCAGCTCAACATTCTTGGCACATTTGACGCTCACTTTCATTTCTTTGTTGTATTTTTGCATGAGAAAAGCAAATGAGAGCATGTTGCTCCGAACAAAACAAGTGAAAGATGAAGATACTTATACTAAATGGTCCAAACCTCAACCTGCTCGGAGTTCGTGAGCCGGGCATCTACGGCAGCGACTCCTTCGACACCTATCTGCCCAAGTTACAGCAGCGTTTCCCCGACGTGGAGATATCCTATTTCCAGAGCAACGTAGAGGGAGAGATGATAAACAAGATGCAGGAGGTGGGCTTCAGCTACGACGGCATAGTGCTCAATGCCGGCGCATACACCCACACCAGCGTGGCCCTTCAAGACTGCATACGCTCGCTGAAGTGTCCCGTCATCGAGGTTCATATATCAAATGTTCATCAGAGAGAGGAGTTCCGCCACCATTCCTACATCTCCTGCGTCTGCAAGGGAGTAATCTGTGGCTTCGGTCTCGACTCCTATCGTCTGGCTGTTGACGCCCTTCTTAATCAATGACAATCGACGAATACATCCTCAACAACATCGACGAGGAAGGCGACTATCTCTACCGCCTCTACCGCGCCACCAATGTCCAGCTCCTGCATGGGCGTATGGCAAGCGGCCATCTGCAAGGCCGTCTGCTGCGAATGCTCGTCCACATGATACGCCCCAGGAACATCCTTGAGGTAGGAACATTCAGCGGCTACAGCGCCATCTGCCTTGCCGAGGGCCTTGAGGAAGGCGGCAAGGTATATACCTTTGAGATAAACGACGAGCAGGAAGACTTCACACGCCCCTGGATAGAGCAGTCGCCCGTGGCAGACAAGATAGAGTTTATCATCGGCGATGCCATCACCGAGGCCCCCCGTCTGGGCATAGACTTCGACATGGCGTTCATCGATGGCGACAAGCGCACATACATAGACACCTACGAGATGGTGCTCGGCATACTGAAGCCCGGCGGCTTTATCCTTGCCGACAACACGCTGTGGGACGGTCATGTGATAGAAGACGCCTATCTGAAAGACAAGCAGACACAGGGCATTGACAAGTTCAACCGCCACGTGGCTGCCGACAGCCGTGTGGAGAAGGTAATCCTTCCGTTGCGCGACGGACTGACCCTCATACGCAAGAAGTAGCACACCGCACACCCATTGCGGCGCATACGGCGCACCGTATCGTCATGCCCCGCAACCTGTTAAGGCGCACCCAGCCGTTCTTTGCGGTATGTTCCGTCCACCGGACATATACACACTGCCGCCCGTTCCAAGGCATTCCGCCCGTCATCCGGCGGCGCTTGTAACAACATCACGACATAAACCTTAATACAACATAACCATGAGAAGACATCCTATAACCATTATCATCCTCTTATTACTGCTATGCGTCGCCGGCATCAAGGCACAGACCACATCCCGCGACACCACCTTCTATACCGGCGCCGACATCAGCTGGGTCACCGAGATGGAGAAAAACGGGCACAAGTTCTATAACAACGCCGGTCAGGAACGTGAGTGCACGGCTCTGATGCGCGACTATGGGATGAACGCTATACGCCTGCGCGTGTGGGTGGACCCCTCCAAACACGACAACTGGTGCAATAAGGAAGACGTCCTTGTGAAAGCCCTCAGGGCGCGAGACCTCGGCATGGAGGTGATGATAGACTTTCATTACAGCGACTGGTGGGCAGACCCCCAGAAGCAGAACATACCCGCCTCGTGGAGCGGACACAGCTATGAGCAGATGAAGAAGGACGTAGCCGGGCACACCATTGACGTCCTCTCGTTTCTGAAAGACAACGGCATAACCCCCAAGTGGGTGCAGGTGGGCAACGAGACACGCAACGGATTCCTGTGGACCGTAGCCTCAAACGAGCACGGATGGCCCGCACTCGACGAGAACGGCAACACCACCATCATAGAGTCTGTTGGTCATGCGCGCAACAATCCAGAGCAGTATGCCGGACTCTTTGCCGCAGGCTATGATGCCGTGAAGCAGGTGTTCCCCGACGCCATAGTAATTGTCCATCTCGACAACGGCTTCGACGAGCATCTGTATGAGTGGAATCTCGGCACCCTTGCGGCACATGGTGCCAAGTGGGACATGATAGGAATGTCGCTATATCCTTATTGGGCTATAGAAGGCGGCTACCGCACCGATGCAGACCAGACCATCACCGACTGCATGGAGAATATAAAGAAGGTAGGCAGAAAGTATGGCTGCGACGTCATGATAGTGGAGACCGGCATGGACACCCATGCTCCGGAGGAAGGCTACCGGCAGCTGAGTCGCATACTGAGAGAGTCGCGTCATAACACAGAGGGTATCTGCCGGGGTGTCATCTATTGGGAGCCTCAGTGCAAGCCAAGCCAGTATCGCCTCGGTGCTTTTACCGAAGACGGCAGGCCTACGAAGATTATGGAGGCCTTCATGGAATAGACTTTGAAACCGAACATAAAAAAACAGCGCCCGATGTTACGTCGGGCGCTGTTGTGATTATCTATCTTTTTGTTGCTGTTTCTTACTTCAGCTTTGTGTAGCCATAGTTAGAAGTAGCAGCCAGTTCCTCCTCGATGCGGATCAGCTGGTTGTACTTAGCCATACGGTCTGTGCGGCTCATAGAACCAGTCTTAATCTGACCAGAGTTTGTTGCTACAGCGATGTCAGCGATAGTAGTATCCTCTGTCTCGCCAGAGCGGTGAGAAGTAACTGTTGTGTAACCATGACGGTGAGCCATCTCAATAGCATCAAGAGTCTCAGTGAGAGAACCAATCTGGTTCACCTTGATGAGGATTGAGTTACCAGCGCCCATCTGGATACCCTTCTGCAAGAACTTAACGTTTGTTACGAAGAGGTCGTCACCAACGAGCTGGCAGCGGTCGCCGATCTTGTTTGTGAGCTTAACCCATCCTTCCCAGTCGTTCTCATCGAGACCGTCCTCGATAGAATCGATAGGATATTTTGTGATAAGTTCCTCGAGGTAAGCAATCTGCTCGTCCTGTGTGAGCTTCTTTCCGTTAGGATCCTTTGGCATACCGCTCTTCAACTGCTTGTAGTTGTAGTAGTACTTGCCGTCCTCTACCACTGCAAACTCAGATGCAGCGCAGTCCATTGCAATCTTAATGTCCTTTCCTGGCTCATAACCTGCGTTCTTGATAGCCTCGATGATGCTGTCGAGAGCGTCCTCGATGCCTTCGAACTTAGGAGCGAAACCACCCTCGTCACCTACAGCTGTAGAGAGTCCGCGGCTCTTAAGCAGCTTAGCAAGAGCGTGGAACACCTCTGCACCCATACGTATAGACTCCTTTATTGAAGGAGCGCCTACAGGGCGAATCATGAACTCCTGGAATGCGATAGGAGCGTCAGAGTGAGCACCACCGTTGATGATGTTCATCATAGGAACAGGCAGTGTGTAAGCGTTGCAACCACCGATGTAACGGTAGAGAGGGATGTTGAGAGCCTTAGCCGCAGCCTGAGCTGTTGCCAGAGAAACGCCAAGCACAGCGTTAGCGCCCAGCTTGCTCTTTGTAGGAGTGCCGTCAAGCTCAAGCATCTTATTGTCGATAGCACGCTGGTTAAGAACGCAGTCGCCCTTCAGAGCAGGTGCAATGATGTTGTTTACGTTGTCAACAGCTTTCTGAACGCCCTTGCCCAGATAGCGGTTCTTGTCTCCGTCGCGAAGCTCCAGAGCCTCGTTCTCACCTGTAGAAGCGCCAGAAGGAACAGCAGCACGGCCCATAACGCCGTTCTCGAGAGTTACTTCTACTTCCACGGTTGGGTTACCTCTTGAGTCGAGGATTTCTCTTGCGTGAACTTTTTCAATCTTCATAATTGCTTTATTTTTTAAAGAGTTACAAATAAAATAAATTCCAAAACAATCTGTCTTAGTGCCCCTCGCAGCGCATCTGCCATACGTTTACAGCGCTTTGGATGCGTCCAAAGCGGCCCGGAAACACTATTTCAGTGCAAAGATACAGCCAATTCGTCAATATAAGAAGCATTGAGTGTCCGTATTTGGGGCGTTTTAAACTTTTTTAATATTATAATGTAAGGATGCTGAGCGCTAAGAAGTTAGGGCAGATGACAGTTTTTGCGGCCTTTTTCCGGCATGTCCTTGGCGTGTTATGAGGCATGATGAGCAGTACGGAATGTAAGCATCTGGTAATCAGCAGTGTATGAACCGCTGTCCGAAAGGGCATCAGATGCGCTGCGTTAAGGCATCATTCAGCCCCTGAAAAGGCATCATTCAGGGCGTGTCAAGGCATCATTCAGAGTGCGTGAATAAGTCGTCTGCAAATGTCCTCATTACGACTCGTCTGCCGTCTTGCTCCCCTCATGCTGCCGAACGGAGCACGTAAAAGGTGCCGCCGTTGGCTGATGTCACAACAAAAAGCCGTTTTTTTTAGGATTTCTTATGCTTTTGCACTACCTTTGCAAGCATAAAAAGATTATTGTACAATAATGAAGAAACTCTTTATTGAGACCTACGGATGCCAGATGAACGTGGCAGACAGTGAGGTGGTGGCTGCCATTATGAAGATGGCAGGCTATGAAGTATGCGACGACATCAGTGAGGCTGATGCCATTTTCATGAATACATGCAGCGTGAGAGACAACGCTGAGCAGAAGATAATAAACCGACTTGAGACGCTGAACGCCGAGAGGCGCAAGGGGCGGAAGCTTATCCTCGGTGTGCTTGGGTGCATGGCAGAGCGCGTCAGGAAAGAACTTATAGACAATCATCATGCCGACCTCGTGGCAGGTCCAGACTCATACCTCTCGCTTCCGGAGCTTATCGCCGACTGCGAGATGGGCAACAAGGCAATGAACATTGAGCTGTCGCTGACAGAGACATACCGCGACGTGGTGCCGCAGCGCATCGCCGGCAACCGGATAGGTGGCTTTGTAAGCATCATGCGAGGCTGCAACAACTTCTGCCATTACTGCATCGTGCCCTACACTCGTGGCCGCGAGCGCAGCAGAGACGTAGAGAGCATCCTCAGAGAGTGCCGCGACCTGCAGGAGCGCGGATACAAGGAGGTGACCCTTCTGGGGCAGAACGTCAACTCATACCTCTGGAAAGCCGAGGGAGATGACGCCGAAGCGGAGGACGTAAACTTCCCGATGCTGCTGAGAATGGTGGCGGAGGCAGTGCCGCAGATGCGCATACGATTCACCACCAGCAACCCTAAGGACATGAGCGACGAGACACTTCACGTCATTGCCGACATGCCAAACGTGTGCAAGCACATACACCTGCCGGTGCAGAGCGGCAGCAGCAGGATTCTGAAACTTATGAACAGAAAGTATGACAGAGAGTGGTACATGGAGCGTGTCAGCGCCATACGCCGCATAATACCCGACTGCGGACTGAGCACCGACATATTCGTGGGCTATCACAGCGAGACAGAAGAAGACCACAAAGAGTCGCTATCGCTCATGAGAGAGGTAGGATACGACTCGGCATTCATGTTCAAATACAGCGAGAGACCAGGCACCTACGCCTCCAAACACCTGCCCGATGATGTGCCGGAGGAGGTGAAGCTGAGGCGACTTGCCGAGATGATAGAGCTTCAGACACAGCTGTCGGCAGAGGCAAACGCCAAAGACGTGGGCAAGGTGTTTGACGTCCTGGTGGAAGGTTACAGCAAGCGCAGCCGCGAACAGCTATGCGGACGCACCGAGCAAAACAAGATGGTGGTGTTCGACAAGGGCACACACCACATCGGAGAGACCGTGAAGGTGAGAATAAAAGAAAGCTCAAGCGCAACCCTTAAAGGCGAGGCCGTGGAATAACAGGGCATGAGACATATAATGCCCGATAATTCTTTATTGTACGTTTAATTTACTATCTTTGCCAAATAATGAAAGAGTTTTTGCAAGTTCTGAGGCGATTCATACCGCCATACAAGAAATATTTAGTGCTGACAGTGCTGTTCAACATCCTCTCCGCGGTGCTGAACATATTCTCATTCGCAGCCATCATCCCCATACTTCAGATTCTGTTCCAGACAGACAAGGCATCCGCTGCCACACAGCTGATGCCATGGGGCAGCGCAGACTTTAAGGATGTGCTCAGCAATAATGCCAACTACTATGTCCAGCAGTTGATAGGCGACATGGGAGAGACGACCACCCTGCTTGTGATAGGCCTTTTCCTGGCATTCATGACATTCCTGAAGACAGGCGCCTACTTCCTCTCCTCAGCCACCATCATACCTATAAGGACCGGTGTTGTGAGAGACATCAGGAACCAGTTGTACAGGAAGATAACATCACTACCGCTCGGATTCTTCTCCGAGGAGCGCAAAGGCGACATCATTGCACGTATGAGCGGCGATGTGCAAGAGATTGAGAACTCCATCATGTCATCCCTCGACATGCTGTTCAAGAATCCCGTTCTCATCATAGCCTACTTCGCAACGCTGCTCATCATCAGCTGGGAGCTGACGCTCTTCACCATCGTCATCGTCCCTATCATGGGCTGGTTCATGGGCTTTGTGGGCCGAAAGCTGAAGCAGAAGTCCATCAAGGCGCAGGCGCTTTGGAGTGATACGATGAGCCAGGTGGAGGAAACCCTTGGCGGACTGCACATCATCAAGGCCTTCTGTGCAGAGGAAAAGATGAACAAAAGGTTTGACAAGATAAACTCAGAGTACAGAGACAACATCCTGAGAGTTAACACCCGACAGCAGATGGCACACCCTATGAGCGAGTTCCTCGGCACTGTTATGATTGTGATAGTGCTGTGGTTCGGAGGCGTTCTGGTGCTGAACAACATGACACTGAGCGGTCCCACGTTCATATATTACCTCGTAATACTCTACAGTATAATAAATCCTCTGAAGGAATTCTCCAAAGCCGGCTACAACATTCCTAAGGGATTGGCATCCATGGAGCGTGTGGACAAGATACTGATGGCTGTCAACGACATAAAGGAACCAGACCAGCCGGTGCACATCTCAGACCTGAAGGAGAAGATAGAGTTCCGCAACGTGTCCTTCGGTTATCGTCAGGCAGGCGCGGAAGGAGAAGAAGGTGAGGTGGTATATGTGCTGAAAGACATCAACCTTACTATCGAGAAAGGAAAGACTGTGGCACTTGTGGGCCAGAGCGGAGGCGGAAAGTCAACGCTGGTTGACCTCATCCCGCGCTACTATGACGTGCAGAAAGGCGAGGTGCTGATAGATGGAATAAACGTGAAGGACCTCGGAATACACGACCTCAGACAACTGATCGGCAACGTAAACCAGGAAGCTATACTCTTCAACGACAGTTTCTTCAACAACATATCGTTTGGAGTTGAGAACGCAACGATGGACGATGTGAAGGAGGCTGCACGCATAGCAAACGCCCATGAGTTTATAAGCGCGTCGGAAAACGGCTACGACACGATGGTGGGCGACCGTGGAGGACGACTCTCCGGAGGCCAGCGCCAGCGCATAAGCATAGCCAGAGCCATACTGAAGAACCCTCCGATACTTATTCTTGATGAGGCAACCTCAGCCCTTGACACCGAGAGTGAGCGACTGGTTCAGGACGCATTGGAGCGCCTTATGAAGACACGTACAACCGTGGCGATAGCCCATCGCCTGTCAACTATCAAGAATGCAGACGAGATTTGCGTTCTGCACGAGGGACGTATTGTGGAGAGAGGCTCTCATGACGACCTGCTTGCCGTGGATGGTTACTACCGCAAACTGCACGAGATGCAGCAAGTTTAGGATGGCGCAAGGCATCCGTTGTGATGCGTTCAACGCTCTGAGGCACAGAGAGTTATCCTGTATCATAGTGCAAGGTGACATAAGACGGGTTCTGAGAGAGCATCAAATGCGGTGCGTTATGTCATCAAACGTCATGCGAAAGAGTATTAAACGGCACGCGAATGAGCATCAAACGTGATGCGAAGGAGCATAAAGTAGAGAACATATAAAAACAAAGCATAATGTCGAAATTTGTATATTGCATCTTCTATGCACTGTCACTACTGCCTTTTAAGGTATTGTACCTGTTTTCAGATATTATCTTTCTCTTTGTATATCATGTGATAAGATACAGGAGAAAGGTGGTGGACAGAAACCTCTCTACGTCATTCCCCGAGAAGAGTGACGCCGAGATAGCCGTGATAAGACGCGGATTCTATCACTGGCTGTGCGACTATTTCGTTGAGACAATAAAGCTTCTGTCAATGAGCAGTGATGAGATGCTGCGCCATATAGAGTTCCGCAACGTGGATGAGATGGAGGAGTGCTTTGACAGAGGGCAGGCATGCTCCGCCATTCTCGGCCATTACTGCAACTGGGAGTGGCTCTCTGCCACCGGACTTGCATTCAAACGCTATCCCAATGCGGTAATGGGACTTATCTATCATCCCCTTTACAACAAGGCGTTCGACGACCTTTTCATCAAGCTCAGGAGCCATCAGGGCGGCGTGTGTGTGCCAAAGAAGGACATCCTGAGGTTTCTTGTGAAGTACAAGAGAGAGCAGACACCCTACCTCTTCGGCTATATTGCCGACCAGACTCCTAAGTGGGAGAACATCCATCTGTGGCTCAACTTCCTCAATCACGACACCCCTGTGTTCACAAACGGCGAGAAGATAATGCGCAAGATGAACGATGCCGTGTTCTATGTGGAGATGAGCCGTCCGGAGAGAGGCAAATATATATGCACCTTCAGGAAGATAACCGACAGCGCGGCGCAGATGGATGACAACGTGATAACACAGAAGTTCTTCTCCATGTTGGAGCAGACCATAAAGAATGAGCCGCGGTATTACCTCTGGACTCATGACCGGTGGAAGCGCACAAGACAGGAATATGAGCAGCGTATAGCCGACGGAAGACTTAAAAGATAAGATATATGGCAGACAAGAAATATGACTATCTTATTGTGGGAGGCGGACTCTTTGGAGCCACTTTCGCATATTTTGCAAGGAAAAGAGGCAAGAGATGCCTTGTGATAGACAAGCGCCAGCATGTGGGAGGAAACATCTTCTGCGAGGAGGTTGAGGGCATCAACGTGCATAAGTATGGCGCACACATCTTCCATACCAACAGCAAGCAGGTGTGGGATTTTGTCAATTCCCTGGTGGAGTTCAACCGATATACAAACTCGCCGGTGGCAAACTACGAGGGAAAGCTGTACAACCTGCCCTTCAATATGAACACCTTCTACCAGATGTGGGGTGTCACCACGCCCGAGGAAGCACGCCAGAAGATTGACGAGCAGAAAGCAGATGCCGTGAGAGAGATGCAGAGCCAGGGCGTCAGCGAGCCGCGAAACCTTGAGGAGCAGGCGCTGACACTCATCGGAAAGGATATCTATGAGCGTCTGATAAAGGGTTATACGGAGAAGCAGTGGGGCAGAAAGTGCAGCGAGTTGCCGGCGTTTATCATCAAAAGACTGCCCGTGAGGTTTGTGTTTGACAATAACTACTTCAACGACCGCTATCAAGGCATACCCGTGGGAGGCTACAACAAACTTGTGGATGAGCTGCTGAGAGGCTGCGATATACTGACAAACACCGACTATTTTGCCAACCGTGAGCATTGGGAGAGCATTGCCTGCAAGACGGTCTTCACCGGAAAGATTGACGAGTTCTACCAATACAGGTTCGGGAAATTGCAATACCGCACGGTGAGGTTTGAGCAGAAGACATTCGACCAGCCAAATTATCAAGGCAATGCGGTGGTCAACTACACCCACCGTGACATTCCTTACACCCGAGTTATTGAGCACAAGCACTTTGAGATGTTCGGAAACGAGGTGCAGCAGTGCCCCAAGACGGTTGTGAGTTGGGAATACTCTACGGAGTGGAAGGACGGAATGGAACCCTATTATCCCGTCAACGACGAGCAGAACAACGCCCTTTACGAGCAGTATAAGAGTCTGGCGGAGAAGGAGGAGAACGTCATCTTCGGCGGAAGACTTGCCGAATATAAATACTATGACATGGCTCCCATCGTGGAGAAAGTGATGAAGATGTGGGAGGAAGACTGCCAGCCATAATGCGGAAGGGCATCAACCGCACTGCATTCGGGCATCAGTTGCAGTCTGTTCGGGCATCAATCGTAGCCTAAAAGGGCATCTCCCGGAACAAAGGTTGTGATAAAACCGCAAGCATCTGATTGTCAGCAAGATACAAAAAGCACGCAAAAGAATATACAACAGAGACATGAGAAGGATTCTGTTTAACGAGAAATACAACGGAATACGCACCTATATAGAGACTATTCCGCAGATTATGGACACCGAGGGAACATACATCTATGGTGGCAGACGCAACCTTATAAAGATGTTTACTGCACCCGACGGTACGCAGCTGAACGTGAAACGATTCAAGAAACCCTCTCTTCTCAACAATATCATATACTCTACCGGACTGCGGAAGCCCAAAGGACTGAGGGCGTTCACCTATCCGCAGATTCTCATAAGCAAAGGAATAGAGACGCCCGAGGCGGTGGCTTACATAGAGGACAGGCGCTTCGGACTGCTCAGGCATTCATATCTCGTGAGCCTGCAGTGCCCTTACAAGCACCTGCTCTATGAGGTGGGCGACGCCAAGGAGGGTACTTACGAGCATCTGGCAGAGGCCATTGCCGCCCTGGCGGCTAAGATGCACAACGCCAATCTGATGCATCTCGACTTCTCGCCTGGCAACATCCTGTGGGAGAAAGAGGGCGAGGAGTATCGCTTCTCAATAGTGGACATCAACCGTATGTACTTCGGACCGGTGACAATGGAGCAGGGATGCCGCAACTTTATACGCCTGTGGGGACCGAAGAAGTTCATCTCCATCATTGCGAGAGAGTATGCGCGGCTGCGCGGATTCAGCCCCGACGAGTGCGAGGCTGTTACCATGCTGCACCGCAAAAGATTCTGGAAGAGATATATGAAAAAGCGCGAAATAGAATTCAAACTTGAACTATAGAAAATATGAAATCACACCGTTTATGCTACATCTCACGCAACTACAGAGGCGTGGAGGGCTCAGGCAACAAGGCGAAGACAGACAATGAGGACACGCTTCAGGCCATGGGAGCATGCAATCTCGGACTCAGACGCACGCTGTATAACAACAAGGTGACAACCTTTTTCCTTGACCTTGCAGGCATAATAAGCTACTGCTTCAGGGTGAGAAAGGGCGATGTGATACTGCTGCAATACCCCGTCAAGAAGTATTTCTCCTTCATCTGCAACGTGGCTCGTGCCAGAGGAGCGCGCACGGTGGCTCTCATCCACGACCTCGGAGCCATGAGACGCAAGCGACTTACGGAACAGCAGGAGATAAAAAGACTGATGCACGCCGACTATGTGATAGCCTCGAACAGTGTGATGGCACAATGGCTGAAGGACAAGGGATATGCAAACAAGCTTGGAGCGCTGGGCTTTTTCGACTACCGTTCTGCCACAACATCGTCGGAGAAGTCGTCTTCCGATGTGTGCAGGGTGGTATATGCCGGTGCGCTTGCCATGCGAAAGAATGCCTTTATACTGCAGATGCCCGACACAATAGGCGGATGGCAGATGCATATCTATGGCAACAAGTCGGGACTTCCACAGCTGAAGACATCCGAGAACATCATCTTCCACAACTTCGTTCCTGCCGATACGTTCATAAAAGAAGCCGACGCAGACTTCGGTCTGGTGTGGGACGGCGACTCACTGAGCAGTTGTACGGGCAGCTTTGGCGAGTATCTGCGGTGGAATAGTCCGCATAAGGTGTCGTTCTACATACGTGCCGGACTGCCAATCATTATCTGGAGAGAGGCTGCACTGGCATCACTTGTGGAGCAGGAGGGCATCGGTATTTGCGTGGACAGCATCAATGAGCTGAACGATATACTGCCGAAGATAACGAAGGAGCAGATGGAAGACATGAGGAGGAATGTGGAAAGGGTGAGCAGACAGCTTGCCGACGGACACTATCTGCGCACCTCTCTCACCAAGGCCGTGCATGAGATAACCGGCCAATGACGGCTGAGAACATACAGAAGAAT
>JAFQGS010000071.1 GCA_017415455.1 Prevotella sp. | reverse complement strand
AGCATCACCCTGAAAGTGGAGAACAGCCATACGGCGAAGGCTGCGGGCAGCGGAACACTTGACGTTCTTGCCACGCCAATAGTAATTGCCCTGATTGAGGAGACGGCATGGAAGAGCGTCAGCGGATTATTGAGCGAGGAGGAATCTACCGTCGGAACGCTCATAAACATCGAGCATATCGCCCCCACGCCTATGGGAGGAAGCGTCACATGCCATACGGAACTGACGAAGGTAGAGGGAAGGAAACTCACTTTCGAGGCAATCGTCAAGGACAACGCCGGGATAATAGCCAGAGGGCATCATCAAAGGTTCGTGATAAACACAGAGAAGTTCATGCGGAAAGTGGACGAGAAGAAGACGGCAGCACACATCTGAGGTGCGTTTGTGCAGACACTCATAACTCTTAAATCCACATATATGGCACGAGCTGCAAAAATGCAGTTGCGTTTTTTGGGGCTTTTAAGGATTTGTTTAGTAATTTTGTAAACATAAAAAATTATATACAAAGAACTTTTAAATTACCCTGAAACAATTACGAATGGATGAGGTAGAATATAAAAGTAATAGAATTTTTAGTTGACAATTTACGATGAATAGTGAAAATATTTTTGACATTTGGCGCTCTTTAGGTAAAGGAACACCATTTATTGTTCGGAGAAATGGATGGAAGCACCGTTCATACATGGTCATTAGAGTTGAACCTATGGGCCGATATGGTGAGGCTTATGGTTATCGTTTATGTGATGGTAAACCAGAAAATGGGATAACTAATGAACAACCGATAGATTGCTGTGGTTGTGGTAATTGGGAACTTATTGAAAGTCTTTTTGATGATGCAAGTATCTTAAAATGGGATTGCTTGGATGAGAATAATAATTTGACATTTGGCAAATATAAAGGTACAAATGCTGATGAATTAAAAAAGAAGGATGAGGAATATTTTAAATGGGCTTGGGCAAATATCGGAGGATTTTCAGATATACTGTTTTCACGTAAATATAATGTATCTTTTCAAGAACTTCTTAATACAAAAAATAAGATTAAAAAACTTTTGAGTTTTAACTCTGACGACTGGATTAAATCCGCTATTCCTCATAATTTCGATTTCATATTAGACCAATATAAATATTCTTGTTGTTCAGAGAAAAAACATATTAAAGATGCAGTATTAGAAATTGAAGAATTATACAAGAAATATGAATGCACGGGAACTAATAATCTAAAATAAACAAGAACTATATGAAGAAAGCACTATTATTACTGGCTTTGACATGCCTTCCTTTGTTTGCTTCTGCACAGACAACTGAAAAGCAGTATTACATCTATAATATCGTTACCTTTTCGGGAAGTCTGAAGAATGAAGGTTTTAAAGTGGATTTAGATGATGGTAAGAAAATCTTGAAATTAAGGGATAAGAATGGGAATAAAATGACGTTCAATACACCTGCCGCCGCTTTGATGTACCTTGTATCAGAAGGATGGGAACTATGTTTTAATGGTGCTACAAATTCATCTTATGATAACAATAACAGGACTTCTACATATTGGATTATCCGCAAACCTTGCTCTAAAGAAGAGTTTGACAAGGCTGTGGATGAAGGGATTAGAAAATAATAATAACCATGGCAGATTTGGCAGTTTCCGCGGTTGCCCAAACTATCCGAAATGCAAGTTTACGACAAAATTCTGACATTTGCATAATAATTATTCAGAATCAGCACATTATGGCATAATGTTTGCTGGGGAATTAATATGTTTAATTTAAAATAAAATATGCGATATAATACTATCGTCGAGAAGGACGAAACAAACATATTAAAATTAATCTCTGCAGCAGAGCAGTTTTCTGAAGAGCGTTTTCTTGAGGGAATCAGGTTAAAACGTTACTCTCTTTACGATATTAAGGAAACAATGATATGGGTGCGAGAGCGACAGCAGATGTTGAATAGAGAATACTTGGCTCTTATGAAGTTTTCAGAAACATTCATAAAAAGTTATGCAACTGACAACAACAAATGTTTTGACTCCGCATACAGGCTTTTCAACAAAATTCGCAGCACCATAAGTGCCACATCAAAGGTTTTCAAAAAGATGTGCCCGGAAATTCACAGACAGCAGCCGGAAGGCGCTGAAAAGCCGTTGGCAATAGAACGTTCAATATTCTCGCATGCCCATTTTACACCAGACTTATTCGGATTAGAGTCGTTCGACAAATCCGTTGAAGAATTGTTTAATGACTTGGAGACATTTTTCACTTCGGTCATATCTACACTTCTCTTGTGCCGTGGAATGATTAATAAGGAAAGAGAAGTAAGAATGGATAGCAAGCTTTGCCTCTCAATATATAGGGAGTGCTGCGAGGAAAGCATGAATAGCATTAAAAGTCTTGTCGGCATGTTTGACAATACGCATCTTCTACCAAAAAGCGAATTGCAAGAGCGCAAGGACAAGGCTAGACAGCTTACCGACTTCGTATGCGACAACTACCACAAGCACGACAAGATTACTTTCAGAACATTCATTTTAGCAGATGCCGTGAAGAAGGGACGAAACGACGGCTTGACAGATTTGGAGACAACCTTATGGCCAAACAATCATACAAAGGCTTTAATAGTACGGGATGTTGTAAAGAATTTTGACAATTTACCTCGTGTAGAAGGTAAAAGAAATAAACTTTGCAGTCGTATAATAGTAGAGTTCATAAAATGGTGTGATGTTGACAAGAGTAAGGAAAAAACACTATACAATGATTATTTCAAAGACAACTACACCGGGAGATATGATACTTTAGGATGGACAGCCATCAGCAATGAGAGAAAGAACATGGCAGATACTAAAATAAGCGACAAGGAACTAGCGGAGAGTTTCCAAAAGGCGCTTCAAAGCATTAAAACATCTGCGGATGATGCAAAATCCAACAAGGCTGTGGGGTTTTAAGTCAGTAAAAATGGATTCTATATAATATTATGTGGATAGGCTCAAGAGGAGTCTATCCACTTTTTTTTATAACTACCATTCATCACAATCCAAAATATGATGTGGTTTTGGATTGTTTCCTGTCGTGCTGTAAACTCTATTTTACAGTCTCATACACCTTGCATCCATTATCCATAAAAACGCTCTTTATTTTATATGTAAATCGCTGTAAACAAGCATTTTATAACTACAAATGTCGTTTGGAGACTTTGCTTGTTCTGCACATTTATTACTACTACCTTTGCACTTGTCAACCGACCAACAAAGGCGTTGGCAAGGCTTTTTTATGCAAACAAAAATACTTAAGGTAATGGCACAGGGCGAAGCGCAATATGTGCCGAGCAAAAAGCAAGATGGCGGCCAGATTGCCAAAAACTGGATCAGACTCAAGGAGTTTGGTGGTGACTATGAGGATGAGTACGTCTGCGCGATGTATGGCAACCTCGCTCTCTGTAAGTTTGCGACGGATACTGTCGTGGTGGCGGCTCTGCGGTTTAACACGCACGAGGCTAACGGCATGGTGTTCCAGGATGTGATAGCAAACGATATGCGAACAATTTAATTACAAACCATGAGATGATGCTGAGGGATTCGCGAAGTAAGGTGGCCACCTCCAAGAGGCTCTCTCTAAAATCATTTCTAGTATGAAAAAAACAAATGAAACGCAACTGGGCCCCGACAAAACGAAGAACGGGCCAAAGGCGATGAAAGACGTAATCAACGAGTACTTTAGCGGCGGGCAACCGCTGGCGGTGCCAACCGCCAGCGCCTTGCATCTGTTGAGATTAGCGCAGAGAAAGGAGGTGAGGTATGAACCACAACACACATCTGTGCGTGAACCTAAAGACAAGGCTGGTTAGCGACAAGCAAATGGTGCCGGGCAAGACGTATCGGGGTACTCTAAAGTACGACGTAGTGTGCGAGGATTATCTTTACGACGAGCATTTCACGTTTACGGAGAATCAGGTGTCAACGGACGGAAAGAGGAATCCATGTGTCTATAAAGGCAAATGCGTGAATGTACACCAGCGAGCGGACGGTTCGCTATACCCTACCCTCAAGCGGCCTCGCTTCACGGCAGACTACACTTTTCAGGATTTCTGCCGCGAGGCTTCCAGAGAGTTAGCACAATTGCCTGGCCTCATAGAGGAAGAAAAGGAGGCTGAGCTGTAAAAGAGAAAAATCTTCCAATTCCAAATCTTCCAGTTTAATTTTGAGGTACAAACACCTTTATATATATATTATAACTAATTAATTATTAGATAGTTATATATAGTAATAAGAAGATGGAACATCCAAAAAATTTATTGGAAGAATTGGAATTGGAAGACAAGAGAACTAAAGTATTCATCTAAAAAGTTTAATATCAACAAGTTATATGAAATTTGAAATCACAAAAGCGACTGCGCCCGCTATGCCAAAGCTTGGCAAAGGCACAGAATGTATAAGTTTGCTGCTCTCGCAGACATCGAAAGACATGAGAGAACCGCTCGTGCCGATGCTCTTTCCTGTACTTGGCGCACACATCAGCGGAGCGGAATTTCTGTACCCCGACCTCTCGTGGAAGGAGCCATGCGGACTTATGGCCAATCTTGTGGGCGATTCGGGGTGCAACAAGGGTCAGCTGACCAATCTTGTGGAAGCCATTTGCAGGGATTTCCGTCAGCACGACGAGGCGGAACTGAGAAAACTCGTGGAGTGGCAACGTCAGGTGAAGACAAAGGCAAGCACCAAGGAAAAGCCTGCACGGCCAGAGGTGGCGTTTTGGTTTCCGCCATCGGACACCACCCGTCCTGCTTTCCTTCAAAACGCCATGGCGCTGGAGGAACAAGGCGGACGCACCCAGTATCTGAATATGCCCGAAGTGGAGATGGCCAACGGCATGTGCGGCGGCCACAAGCAGGTGAGTCAGATGCTGCGCAACATCTACGACCGCCAGCGTGCGGGTGCCTTGCGTGCCACGGCAGACGGCGTGACGGGCAATCCTCTGCTCAGAGCCAACATCACCTTGTCGGCCACTCCTGCCGCCGCCCGCGGCTTCTACAAGTCGGAGCTGCTCAACGGCACCTTCGGGCGCATGGTCTTCTCATACAAGCCTCGCACAGGGCGCGATGGGCGAATACCAAGACAGGGCAAATACACGGATGAGTTTTACCAGAAACTTGACGAGTATCTTGTGCGCCTCGCCATCTGCAAGGGACGCTACATCATACAGCCTCTGAACAAGTTGGCCGACAAGCTGGCTGCCGACATGGCCACGCTGGCAGACCTTACCGACGACGATGTGCTGTGGGACTGTTCCAAGCGTTCCATCGTGTCGGCATGGAAAGCGGGCAGTGTAATGTGGGTACTGAACAATCAGACGTGGACACGCTCCATGGGCGAACTGGTGGAATGGCTGGTGTATCATGACCTTTGGAGCAAGATGCAGCTCTTTGCCGACTTGCTGAGTCAGGATGCCGACTTCGTGAGTGAGGCTCAGCGCCGCGGCCCGAAGAACATGCTCGACAGTTTGCCTGACACATTCAACGAGAGTCAGTTGGAGGCTCTGCGCACGCAGATGGGCAAGAGCAAGGAGGGAACGAAAAACCAATTGTACAAATGGGTTCACCGCAAGTTCATCACCTACAACGAGGAGACGGGACTTTATGAGAAAAAATGAGAAGCCTCTCCCCCCGCCCTCTCCTTGGAGAGGGAGCTCTAAATGGGAATGAGGAATGAGGGATTGGAGATTTGAAGGATTGAAAAATTGAAGACTGTTACCAAAGCATACGTCTGAACTCCTAAGCGAAGCGTCACTCCTACACTCCTTCACTCCTTTTTAAATAAAACATACGTCCTCTAACTTCCCAGCGAAGCGATAACTTCCTTTAACTCCTTTTTTAAAAGAAAACAACATGGAAAAATACGAACTACAAAAGCTCCGCGACCTGCCTGTTGAGGGGGTCGCAGAGCGACTGGGACTGCAGGTGGTGAGGCACAAGTGCCTGTGTCCGTTTCACGACGACCGCCACCCGAGCCTGTCGTTCTCGGTAAGCAGAAACACCTTCCGCTGCTTCGTGTGCGGAGCGTCGGGCGGCACGATAGACCTTGTGATGCGCCTCCTGCGGAAGACGTTCACCGAGGCGTGCCGATGGCTGGCTGACGAGCACAACGTGATAATGACAAGTGAGCGGCCGAGGATGCAGACCCAGTGCGTAAGGCATGAGGAAAGAGCGTTCGACGCCAGCCGCTACGAGCGTTTCTTCCTAAGGCCCTGGCTCTCGCCAGAGGCACGGCGCTTTCTCTACGAGGAGCGGAGGATTGATGCGAGGGTGGTGAGGTGGTGCCGGCTGACATCGTGGAAAGACAAGCAGGGCGTGCTCTGGCTGCAGATACCGTATTATGATCGTGAGGGTAAGTTGATAGGCATACAGAACCGAAACCTCGTGAAGGGTGCCCTACCCCGCTTCCGCTTTCCGCAAGGCGCTGAGTGCAGCATCTACAACCTGCCTGTGCTGAAGATGCTTCGCCCGCAAGAACCGCTTTACATCACCGAGGGGTGCAGCGACTGCTGGGCGATGCTGTCGGCGGGTCATAAGGCGATAGCCATACCGTCCGCCACGCTGCTGAAGCCTAAGGACGTGGAACAGCTGTCGTCGCTCATCGCTCAGCTCTCTACCCCGCTCCACATGTTTCCCGACCGCGACGAACCGGGCGAACGGCTCTTCCTGCAACTGCAACAGGTGTTTCCGGGCATTGAGCACCACCAGCTGCCTGCTGGCTGCAAGGACTTTGGGGAGTGGTGGAGCCTCACCCCCAACCCCTCTCTGAAGGGAAATAAAGCCTCACCCCAACCCCTCTCCATAATGAGAGGGGAGTAAATTGATGAGTTAGTTGATTAACGTGAATTATAACGACAACGTGAGCATTAAACGCTTCTGTGCGTGTCAAGCTATTGTCTGCACTCCTGCACTCCTATACTCCTACACTCCTAAAAAGTATACTCCTGCACTCCTGAACGAAGCGTCATTTCTTCATAATTCATAATTCCGAATTCATAATTAGGAGTGAGAAGTCACTCCTTCCTCCTAAAAAACAACCACTTTAAAAAAATAAAAACAGAAAATTATGAGCAAAGAATTCAAAATCCGCGCCTACACAAAGAAAGAACTGGCGCTGTGTTATTTCCCTAACAGCAACCCGCGCACGGCGGTGAACCACCTGATGGCATGGATACGCCGGTGCAGCAGTCTGTGGCAACGGCTGCAGTCCATGGACTATTGCGTGACGAGCAAGGACTTCACGCCCCGCCAGGTGCGCGCTATTGTGGAGGAACTGGGCGAGCCGTGATGTTTCCGCAAGGAAATGTGCCGCCAACGCACGACATCGTCTGCCATCGTCAGAACGGCGGTGGCGGATGTTGTATCTTTACATCGTAAAACGGAAGACGGCATCCCTCACACAAAAACAACCATTATAATTAAAACACGGGAAACGGCCACCCGGTGATGTTGGCCGAGAAGATATTTACATTCAAAAAATTTTTTTACACTATGGCAAAGATTTTCTACGAACTGAGAAAGAACAACAATTCCGACTCAAAGACCTACGGCAAGTACTACGCACACGCAAAGAGCGTTGAGACTCTCAACACACGCAAGCTTGCCAACCACATAGCCGAGCACGGCAGCGTATATACCACCGACGTGGTCTTCGGCGTGCTGGAGAAGTTCCGCAACTGTCTTGTGGAGATGCTGCTTGAGTCGAAGCGCGTGAAGATTGACGGACTGGGAACGTTCTACACCACAATAGAGAACAGCGGTCCGTGCGAGAAGGAGGAGGAGTTCAGCCCTGCCACAAACCTCAAGGGTGTGCACATCCGCTTCATGCCCGAGCAGGTGCAGGAGATGAACATCTCAAGCCGCGAGTTCATCAAGAAGGCTGCCTTCATCAACATCAAGGCTCTCATCACCAAGGAGGAACTTGAGGATAAGATTGAAGGAGAATAAGGGAGAACACGGACAAGAGTGAGAGGAAAGCCCTCAGGACAGCCTCAGGATAACGCGGGAAAGTCTTAGGACAACCCTCAGGACAACTCACCCTTAGTAACGCAGGGCGACCTAAGACATCCCGGGAAGCCGCGACTCCCAGAAGATTGTGCAGCGAGACGATGAGCAAAGAAAGCAGCCACACCCCTATGAGGGATGTGGCTGTTTTTTCTTATTTATACGCCCCTGCGTGCGTCACTAACTCAAGTTTCGGATGTCAGGAAGATAACTCCTTTTATCTACAGGGCAAGCGTAACCTGCGAGACTTAAACCGCTAATTGTTCACCGAGCCGCCTACGATATCGAGCAGTTCGTTTGTGATGGCCTGCTGACGACTCTTGTTATACTGCAGGTTAAGCTCTCTCAGCAGCTCATCCGCATTATCCGTGGCTGTCTGCATAGCCACCATACGCGCCGCATGCTCGCTGGCATTACTGTCTAAAAGTGCTGTGTAGATAATCAGATGCGCATACTTGGGTATCAGTCTGCCTAAGACAGTCCGCAAGTCAGGCTCAACAATATAATTATCGTTGAGTGGCTTAGAGGAGATATCAGTCTCTGTCACCTCTGTTCCTCGCTGGCGCAGATATTCCTGTGCCTGGCGGGTTACGATATTCGTCTTGAGGTCGCGCTCATGGTCACGCTTCAGCTCGCTCGTGATATCGATGGGCAGGAACGTCTTACGAGTCATAATCTGGCTGCCGGCACTCTTGAAATGGTGATAGATAAGCTCTACCTTGTCCACCTCACCATTACGGAACATAGTGCCCAGCTCGCGGGCAATTTCTATACACTTAGAGGCATTGGGCTTGTCTGCAAGGTCGGTGAAGTCGCCTGCCGGCTTGAAGCCCAGCTTCGCCACCTTCTCAGACACCTTACGGCCTATGGGATAGATGATGATATTCTCTTTCCCCAGATGAGAATAGTCGTCAATGGCACTAAGCATCTGCTTGATTATATTGGTGTTGAATCCTCCGCACAGACTGCTGTTTGAGGAAAACACAACCAAGGCAACTCTCTTCACAGGGCGTGACTCTGTAAAGACGTTGCGGGCGTCAACCTCTGAGGCTATAAAGGTCTTCAATATACGCTCAATCATCTCCTCATAAGGAAGCATATTTTCTATCATTACCTGTGCATGGTGCAACTTTGAGGATGCCACCATCTTCATCGCACTTGTAATCTTACGGGTATTGTTTACACTTGCTATACGCCCCTTAATCTCTTTTAGTGAAGGCATCGTTTATCTTATTTAAATAGGTGATTGTATTGAGAATCAGATTATTCTGTCTCCTTATAATCTAATTATGAATTATGAATGCCAAGATTATTCAATGTCTGCGTCTGACTATCAGGAAAACAAGAGCACCTCAGATTCATAATCCATAATTCAAACATGTTAATATGTTCCGGCGATGTCAGCCATTACGCTTTCAATAACCTTCGTTATCTCATCGTCAATCTTTCCGCTGCCAAGTGTATTAAGTACATCCGGATGAGCAGAACGCATCTTGTCGAGGAAGGCATCCTGACACTCTCTTACCTTTTCCACCGGCACCTGATGCATCAGGCCCTTTGTTCCACAATAGATGATTGCTATCTGCTCTCCGACAGGCATCGGGCTGTATTGCGGCTGTATGAGAAGCTGGTTGTTCTTACGTCCTCTGTCAAGGGTCATGGCCGTAACCGCATCCATGTCGCTTGAGAATTTAGAGAAGCTCTCAAGCTCACGATACTGAGCCTGGTCTATCTTCAGAGTTCCGGCAACCTTCTTCATTGACTTGATCTGCGCCGAGCCGCCGACACGCGAAACGGAGATACCCACATTAATGGCAGGACGGAAACCCTGATTGAAAAGGTCGGTCTCAAGGTATATCTGACCATCCGTAATAGAGATAACGTTTGTCGGGATATATGCGGATACGTCTCCTGCCTGTGTCTCAATAATAGGCAGGGCTGTAAGCGAGCCGCCTCCCTTGACGTGTCCCTTCATACATTCAGGCAAGTCGTTCATCTGCTCTGCCACCTCCTGCTGCTCATTAATCTTCGCGGCACGCTCAAGCAGACGTGAATGGAGATAGAACACATCTCCCGGATATGCCTCACGGCCCGAAGGACGGCGGAGGATAAGAGACACCTCACGATAGGCCACAGCCTGCTTTGACAGGTCGTCATAGACAACAAGCGCCGCATGGCCACGATCGCGGAAGTACTCTCCTATGGCAGCGCCGGCAAATGGCGCGTAATACTGCATGGCCGCAGGGTCTGCCGCTGTTGCTGATACAATAATGGTGTATGGCAGGGCGCCATGCTCCTTAAGGTTCTGAACAAGAGCAGCAACGGTACTTGCCTTCTGTCCTATGGCAACGTATATACAATAAACAGGCTTGCCTGCATCGTAGAAACTCTTCTGGTTGATGATGGTATCCACGGCAATAGCGGTCTTACCTGTCTGGCGGTCACCAATAATAAGCTCACGCTGGCCTCTTCCGATTGGAATCATCGAGTCAACGGCTTTAAGACCTGTCTGCAGAGGCTCTTTCACAGGCTGACGGTAGATAACGCCAGGAGCCTTACGGTCAAGAGGCATCTCGAATGAGTCACTCAAATCAATATCACCCTTGCCGTCTATCGCCTCACCCAGAGGATTGATTACACGACCAAGCATATTATCATTTACTCGAATGCTTGCAATACGCTTGGTACGCTTCACCACCATACCCTCCTTTATTCCAGAGGTTGAGCCCAGAAGGACACAACCCACGTTGTCCTCCTCAAGGTTCATCACGATTGCCATCGTGCCGTTCTCAAACTCAAGCAGCTCGTTTGCCTCCGCATTACGCAATCCGTAGATGCGGGCAACACCATCACTTACCTGAAGAACGGTACCTACCTCGTCAAACCTTGCTGTGTCGCTGACACCCTTTAGTTGTTCGATGAGGACCTGTGAGACTTCACTTGGTTTTATTTTATCTGACATTTTATTTCTTTTAATTTATAAAGTAAACATAACGGCATATAAAGTATAGAACAGATTCTAATCACATTATATCCTATCCGAAACATTCACCATAATATAGTTTCTTCACTGAAACATAGTGACTTATAGCAAAAATATGTTACTCTTAAAGACACAAATGTTTATTCACACGCCACTATTTCCTTAATTCCGTAAGTATCGCGTTGAGTTTTGACTTAACACTCGCATCCATACGATAGGTGTCATACTCGAGGATAAAACCACCAATAAGGTCTTTATCCACCTCTGTCTCAAACTCAACCGTACCATTCGACTTAGATTCAACCATCTGACGCATCTTCTGCTCTATGTCGGAAGAGACGACAGCTGCCGTTGTAAGTTTGCCACGGATGATATTCTTCTGCTTTCTGTAAAGAGTGATGTACGAATTAGCCATGAATTGCATAAAGCTCTCTCTGTCCTCCTTAAGCACAAGACCTATGAACGTCTCTGTAATCTTAACAGGAGAACCGCCACAAGCAGTCATCAGCAACTGCTTCTTGCTTTCTTTAGAGAGCATGGGATTGTCTATCGTAAACCTCAGTTCGGGCACCTCTACATAACTTCTGGCTAAAGTCTGCATCTCTGCATATACCTCATCCTCGAGATGTGCGTCAGTACTGCCTTTAAGCAATGCCCTTGCGTATCTTACTGATATTACTCCTATATCCATATTTAATTATTTTTCTCTAAAGGAAGAAACCTCATCCAGCATATTGTCTATCAAATCCATCTGAGCCTTATCGTCAGAAAGCTTGCTGCGCAAGACCTTTTCCGCTATCTCAACGCTTAAAGCAGCCACCTGGCTCTTTATGTCGTTGATCGCAGCCTGCTTCTCGCTCTCGATCTCAGCCTTCGCCTCCTCAAGAAGTCGGGCGCTCTCCTCTCTTGCCTTCTGCTGAGCATTCTGAATAAGAGAGTCGCGGGTTGCCGCAGCCTCCTTCAGAAGTTCGGCTTGCTTGGCCCGGGCTTCCTGAATGATAGCCTCACCCTCCAGTTTGATATTCTCCAGGCGCTGTGAAGCCTCGTGGGCTTTCTGCAGACTCTCGTCAATATACTTCTTGCGCTCATCCACCATGCCTACGATGACAGGAAAGGCGAATTTTGACAAGAAAAAGAATATAACGACGAAAATCAACAGCATCCAGAACAATAGTCCCAAGTCTGGCGTAAGTATTGATGGTAATTTAGAAAAATCCATCTGCTGTTTTTTTGTTTAAAACCGAATTATTAGATAAGGAATGCACATGCGGCAATAGCGAAAAGCGCACAACCCTCAACAAAGGCAGAAGTAAGAATCATATTTGTCTGAATCTTGCCAGTTGCCTCAGGCTGACGAGCTATGGCATCCATAGCGCTTCCACCGATCTTACCGATACCCAAACCTGCACCAATTGTTGCTATACCTGCTCCAAGACCGCAGCCAAGTTCTGCAAGACCTTCAGCTGCCATTAATAATGTTGAAATCATAATTCTAAAGTTTATTTGTTATTAATTAATATGTTTAAATCTCTTTCTTATCTCAAATATAATCACTCTGCATGATGCTCTTTATGAGCCAGACCGATGAACACGGCACTAAGCATTGTAAACACATAGGCCTGCACAAATGCCACCAGAACCTCAAGGCAGTTCATAAACAGCAACATTATAACGCTGAACAAATTAAGTCCGATGCCGAAGCCTACTCCCATCGACCAGCCCAGGAATATCACACATGTGAAACTCAATATCACAGCATGACCCGCCATCATGTTGGCAAAAAGACGAATCATCAGAGCAAAAGGCTTAGTCAGAATACCAAACAGCTCTATTACTGGCATTATAGGCAATGGATAAGCCTTGAGGAAGATTGGCACGTCGGGCCAGAATATCTCCTTCCAATATTCTTTGTTGCCAAAGATGTTGATTGCCAGCATCGTGCACAGAGCCAGGAAGAATGTAACGTTAATATTTCCTGTCACATTAGCGCCACCTGGGAAAACAGGAATCAGCCCGATAAGATTTGTTGTAAATATAAAGAAAAACACAGTAAGAAGATATGACGCGTAGGGCTTATAATGCTTCTCTCCGATTGATGACTTTATCAAATCGTCGTGAATCGTCATAACAAGCATCTCTATCATACCCACAAATCCACGCGGAGCCTCGCTTGTGTTATCTCTTTTCTTATACCATCTTGAGCAATAAAGAAAAACAGATATCAATATAATAGCGACAATCCATATCTGCGCAACAGTTTTGGTTATACTTAAATCTATCGGACGCCGAACCTCGCCATCTGGCATCTTCTCATATATCTTCCCATGATATTCCTTATTAAGGAAGAATCCCTCGGGCAGGGTGTGGGCTGTGCAGAAGTGCCATTCTCCCGTGTTCTCGCTACGAACGATAACAGGCAACGGCAAAGATATGTGCTTACCCTCATATGAGGCGATATGCCATTCATATGAGTCGGACAGATGCTCAAGCACAATCTCTGGTATATCAATAGCCTCGTTGTCACTTTGTCCATCTGATGCTGACGCATTTATTGACAGAAGCACAAATGAGAAAAGAAATAAAAATATCTTTATATTCTTCATTACAATATATATATGTATAAAACTTCTTTATATATCTTATCCATCAAGTCCGGTTTGACACCTTCGCAAAGAATATGGAATGATGCGCGACCATGACAAAATAGAATATAGCGAATACGATGAAAAAATGAAGCATAGCGCCTCTGCCTTCTACGAGATAATAGACAAACATCGTTGCCAAGGCAAGTAACATCCTGATGCCGGACACGGCTGAATAGAAAGTCGTAAGGCTCTCAGGACTACTCTTTGCTATACGTCTCCACAACAAGGCATCCGACGTATCTACAACTATTGTGAATAACACACTTATTACCAGCGGGATGAGTAAGGAATATAAATTCCAGACTCTAAATATAATAAGTGCTATTATAAACAAAGATGCCGTAAGCAGCAAAGTCTGTCTTGTATATTTCTTGCAAAGCTTGTCAATATCTTGCATAATAGAGAACTTATTGCTGCGTGTCTGAGTTACACTCAACACATACATTCACCTCATTTTTCTGTACTTCGACGAAACCTCCTAAAATAGCAAGCTGATGATTCTCACCATTTGACTTGTATGTCAGCAATCCCATCTCAAGAGACGACAATATAGGAGCATGATTCTCCAGTATCTCGAATGCGCCAAGCGTTCCAGGCACGGTAACACTATCTGCGTATCCGTCAAATTCTATCTTTTCCGGTGATACAATCTTAAGTTTCAAACTCATCGCCTAAAAAGTTTTAATTACCTTTTGCTGCCTCAAGAAGTCTCTTTGCCTTTTCCTTAACATCCTCTATTGTTCCAACATTGAGGAATGCCTGTTCCGGCAGATCGTCAACCTCACCGTCAAGAATAGCGTTAAAGCCCTTGATACAGTCTTCTATAGAGACCATAACTCCAGGAATACCGGTGAACTGCTCCGCAACGGTAAATGGCTGTGAGAGGAAGCGCTGCACTCTTCTTGCTCGGTTTACGGTTAGCTTATCCTCGTCGGAAAGCTCATCCATACCAAGAATAGCAATAATATCCTGCAACTCATTATATCGCTGGAGAATTTCCTTCACGCGCTGAGCACACTCGTAATGCTCCTTACCAACGATGAGCGGGTCCAGAATTCTTGAAGTACTGCCTAATGGGTCCACAGCCGGATAGATTCCTAACTGGGTAATCTTTCTGTCGAGCACAGTTGTCGCGTCAAGATGGGTAAAGGTTGTTGCAGGCGCAGGGTCTGTAAGGTCGTCCGCCGGCACGTAAACAGCCTGTACTGAGGTAATACTTCCATTCTTCGTTGAGGTGATTCTCTCCTGCATCGTACCCATTTCAGAGGCAAGCGTTGGCTGATATCCCACAGCAGACGGCATACGTCCAAGCAGCGCAGACACCTCTGAGCCAGCCTGAGTGAAACGGAATATATTATCGATAAAGAAAAGAATATCCGCAGCACTTCCGTCCTTACCGCCATTATCACGGAAGGTCTCCGCTACAGTAAGTCCAGACAGGGCGACAGAAGCACGTGCTCCAGGAGGCTCATTCATCTGGCCATAAACAAGTGTGGCCTGACTATTCTTCAGCTCCTCTGGATCAACAAGAGAGAGGTCCCATTTGCCTTCAGCCATGGCTTGCTTGAACTTCTCACCATATCTGATAACTCCACTTTCTATCATCTCGCGGATGAGGTCATTACCCTCACGCGTGCGCTCTCCCACTCCCGCGAATACAGAATAGCCATTATGACCCTTCGCGATATTGTTGATGAGCTCCATGATAAGCACCGTCTTTCCTACGCCAGCACCGCCAAAGAGACCAATCTTTCCACCTTTAAGATATGGTTCCAACAGGTCAATCACTTTAATACCTGTTGCCAACATCTCCTTTCTTGTGGAAAGTTCCTCAAACTGTGGTGCCTCACGGTGGATAGGATATGCTCCCTGCATATCAAGCTGGTTCATGCCGTCAATCGGCTGTCCTATCACATTCAGCATTCTTCCTTTTATCTGGTCTCCTGCCGGCATCTGT
>JAFQGS010000070.1 GCA_017415455.1 Prevotella sp. | reverse complement strand
CGCGAGCAATATTTTGGAGTCAATATGAAGTCGGAGACTTTCCTTGATCAGTTGGTGCGTTACGGACAGTTATATCAGATGGAAAAACAGCAGATGGCAAATTCGCTCTTCGGAGGATTTGACTCTGTGGAGATAGCAACACCGCAATTGCCGGGTTTTGAGTCGTGGAGCGATATAGAGAGACTGAACAGGGAAAGAGAACTGGTGGGAATCTATTTGTCTGCACATCCGCTTGACGAAAACAAGGTGGTGCTTGACTGTATGTGTAATACTAATTGCACAGAGCTGGCAGACAGGACGGAGCTGGCTAAAAAAAGCGAGATAACCTTAGGAGGTATTGTCACTGCTGTGCGTGAGGCATATACAAAGAAAGGACAGCCATGTGGATTTGTTACTATAGAGGACTATGTTGGAAGCGGTGAACTTGCACTGTTTGGCGAGGATTGGGGCAAATGGAAAGGTATGATGATACCTGGATGCTCGGTGTTTGTCAAAGCTGTGTGTAAGCAATTGTATAAGACGTCAAACATGTTGGGTATTATAGTGAATGACGTCAAGTATCTGCAGTCTGTAAAGGAGAGCAACATAGAGAAAATAACATTGTCGATAGATGCAGAGAATGCGGATAGCATGATTGTTGAGGACTTGACAACCATGTTAAAGACTATTCCGGGCAAGACAGAGGTGTTCGTTGAATTGTTTGTGGAAAAAGAGCATCGGACAATATTGTTGCGTAGCAGGGATGTGAAAGTGGATGTCGGGAAATCTTTGTGTGACTTCCTGAATCAGCAGAAGATAAAATACAAGGTTAACTGATATGCTGTTTTAATTTACAGTGACAGTAGTGACAGAATAATATTAGTGGCATGAAATTTGTTACAGATATAGTGTGAATATGTATTACTAATAAAAATAATATTATGGAACTGAACATTACAACAGAGAATTTTGAGAGTCTGAAGAATGGCGAGCTGCCATTAGTGGTTGACTTCTGGGCAACATGGTGTGGTCCATGCCGTGCTATAGCCCCGATTATTGAGGAACTTGCAGGGGAGTATGCAGGAAAGATTAACGTAGGCAAGTGTGACGTTGAGGAGAATGACGACATTGCCATGGAGTATGGAATACGTAATATTCCAACGATTCTGTTTATTAAGAACGGACAGGTTGTTGACAAGTTTGTTGGTGCAACAACAAAGGCGAAGCTTCAGGAGAAGTTTGAGTCATTGCTTTAAAAACTTGTGGTAAACATAAAAAAGAGGCGGTTCACTTCAAACCGCCTCTTTTTTTGTTTGTTATTATAGTGTTTATTAATTACCTATAGCAAATGTCTTGTTGCCAGATAGAGTAAACTGGCTTACGTAATCAAGTTGCTGTATGGTGCTGTTTACTGTCATGTTCTTGAAGAACATCACAATGGCGAGTGAACGCTTTGAGTCGTTATACATACCCATTGATGGATATTGATAAGGATATTCGTTGTATATTGTCATGAAGTTTGCGCATAACTCCCAATTGTATTCACCGTTGGTGTACTGGAACTCGTATTTGTTGTTCTTAGGAACAGCGTAGAACCACTGCTCAGTCACAGAACCTTTGCTGTCTGTTGTCTGAGCGAAAGAGTTCATGCTGATAAGCATTGTGTTTGCTGTTGTTGCCTTTTTCAATGCAGCCTGGACATTGTTGTTTGTCTCATTCAGGTAAACATTCCAAAGAGAGTCTGCAACATTCTTTACCTCTATTGTCTTGTCGCTATTGACTGTAAATGTGACATCGATAGAGTCTGCTAATGTCTTCTGACCTTTGATGTAGAAATATTTAAGAGTACCCTCATAGTTCCCAGTTACTTTGGCCATATATGCGTTAACTTCTTCTGTTGTCATTGTAGCAATGTCATATCCAGAGTCGTTGTCATCATCGTCAAGACATGAAGTGAAAGTCGCAGATATGCAGAACGATGCAACAATGAGTAATAAATAGTTCTTAATAGTTGACTTTTTCATTGATAATAAAAATTTAGTTGTTAGTAATAAATGTGTTTATAATGTTACAAAAATACAAAATATATAAGTATCAGACGACATGTTTTATGTTAAACTATGTGAATGTATCAGGTTCATGAATTCCTCACGTGTTTTTGCTTGATTAAAAGCACCGCTGAAGTCGCTTGTTGTTGTTATTGAGTTACGTTTCTCCACACCGCGCATCTGCATACACATGTGCTTTGCCTCTACAACAACCATTACCCCCAATGGCTTTAGTGTTTTCTCTATACATTCCTTTATCTGGAGTGTCATTCTTTCCTGAACTTGCAGCCTGTGGCTGTATATGTCAACAACACGTGCTATTTTGCTTAATCCTGTTATGCGCCCATTGGGAATATAAGCAACGTGTACTTTCCCGTAGAACGGTAGCATGTGATGCTCGCATAGTGAGAAAAAGTCGATGTCTTTCACAATAACCATTTGGTTATATTTCTCCTCAAAGAGTGCGTCAAGTAGCACTTGGTGCGCATCCTGTGTGTAACCTCTTGTTAATATCTGCATTGCCTTGGCAACCCTCAGGGGTGTCTTCTGAAGCCCTTCTCTTGAAGGGTCCTCGCCAAGCAAGCCGAGAATTTCTTTGTAATGATCTGCTAATTGCTCTATTCCTTCGCGGAACTCTGTTTCTGGATTCATCTCTAAAATGTTAAGTAGTCAACCTACGTATTCATGTGAAGTGGAAAATATGTTGAAATTATCTCTTTGGCAGTAACCAATAGTGTGTTTTAGTACTTTACGTTTACTGTTCCTTTTACGATGCAAGCCTGTCTGTATCCCATGGCTTTAACGTCCTTGAGCACTTCGCTTGCCTCCTGGTATGTCCTGAAGTTACCCATGCGGCAAATCCATCGTGGAGAGTAGAAGTGGACGTATGTTGGTATGTGCGGAAAAGCCTTCCTCATGGCATTGCCAGTCCGTTCTGCATTCTGTCTGTCAGTGCGTGAGTTGCCTCCTGCGAACACTTGTATGCGATAAGTTGTTACTTTCTTGCTTTTTGTTGTGGCATTAGGATTTCCGGCTGTGCTCTCTGTCTGTTGAGGCTGGTTTTGCGATGCTTGTTGTTGGCCGCTGTTGTTCTTTGTGATGTTGTTCTGTGTGTTGTCAGTGCCGTTTGCCTTGTTCTGCTGCAAGGCTTTGTTGTCAGCCTGTGGCGTCTTTTTGCCTTTAATAAGTTTGGTGTTATTCACGAGATTATCAATCTCAGCAGTCTGCATGATGCTGATACTACCACATCCAGGTTTGTTTACCTGCAAACTGTCAAGAAAATCTTGTGCAAAAACAGTCTGCGCTGATGCTATTATAAAAGTTATTATGAATACGTAAATCCTCATTGTGATAAGCATTAATAAAATAAGGTAGGATGCAGACCCTTGTCTGCTCCCACCTTAAGTGTGATGTATTATTTCCAGGCGTCGATAATGCCCTTGAAATCAGCAGCCTTCAGCGATGCACCACCGATGAGTCCGCCGTCAATGTTTGGCTTGGCAAACAGCTCAGGTGCGTTGCTTGCCTTGCAGCTGCCGCCATAGAGGATAGAAGTAGAATCAGCAATCTCCTTGCCATATTTTTCTTCAATGATGCTACGAATGTAAGCATGTATCTCCTCTGCCTGCTCTGATGTTGCAGTCTTGCCTGTTCCGATGGCCCATATTGGCTCGTATGCTATGATTATGTTCTTGAACTCCTCCTCTGTCAGGTTGAACACGCTGCCCTCAAGCTCAGCCTTTACAACCTCGTTCTGCTTGTTAGCCTCGCGCTCCTCAAGACTCTCGCCGATGCAGAAGAAAACTTTCATATTGTTCTATAACGCGAGGAGTACCTTCTCTTTCAAAGTCTAAGGAGACTCTGAGTAGTACTCACGACGCTCCGAGTGGCCGAGGATAACATAATCAGCGCCAGTGCTCTTTACCATCTCTGCAGACACCTCTCCAGTGTAAGCGCCTTTTTCCTTGTCTGCGCAGTTCTCCGCACCAAGTCCGATTACGTTCTTGTCAAGTATCTGTGCTACAGATGCCAAGTGGATGTAAGGTGTGCATATAACGACATCGCAATTTGGCTTTTCTGCTGTCAGTGCGTTGTTAAGTTCTGTTGCCAATGCAACACCCTCCTGCAGGTTCATGTTCATTTTCCAGTTTCCTGCTACAATTTTCTTTCTCATTTCCTTTTGTTTTAAAATTTGATACCTAATATTATCTTTCTCGTTATTTTTCTGTTTCTTTATCCATTGTGTCCATGCCCACATGCGGTCGGCAAGTGTCAGTAATATTAATGGCAGTATGAACCATAATACTATATGTATGATTTTCCCTGTCGCAGAGTTGTTTGTGACATGTCCGATGTCTGTTTGCTCAAGCGCCGGTGTTGTGTCGTCTATTTTCGGCAGTTTGTTGTGGCTCCACTTTTTTATTACCACTCCGTCCTTAATCAGCAGGAGTCCGGGATTACTGCGTATTATCGTCTTTAATGTTATCTCGTCAGTGTTCAGGAATTTATACTCTGCCCCTGTCAGCTCTATCCATCGTTGTATTGCCTTTCCCGTGCTTGCCGTGAGCCCATAGAACTTATATCCGTGTCTTTTCGCGTATTCGTAGATATAGTCAATATCTCCGAAGTTGCTGTCATCCGCATTCTCAAGATGCGGTGATATGAGCAGGAAAGTGTAACTGCTGTCCGATAATACAGCCTCGGTGTAATCCTCGTTTGTGTCCATGTCCAGCATTGCGAGGTCATGAATAGGTGGGACATATCCTTCTTTTGTCTGTATTGTCTTGCTGTCAATAAACTTCCAAGTGCTGTCCGGGTAATTCTCCAGTGTAAACTCTTTTCTTTCCCCGTTCTTCTCCATTATGAACGTCGTCTCAAACTCAGGCTGTTCCGCCCCTTCGGGAAACTCCATGCCTTTTTTTATGTCTGCTCCCTCATGGTAAGGCCGGAAGTCGAAAGTGGGCAAATAGTAGAGACAATAAACGCTGGATATCAGTATGAACAGGATAGTGTAGTTGATTACTATCCACTGATTAGTACGGCTGATGAGCCGTGTCATCTCAAGCGGCCACTTCCATACGATGAAAGTGCAGAGAAGCAAGAGCAGGTTCTTTGTGAATGTCTGCCAGTTTGTCAGTACGACGGCATCCCCGAAGCATCCGCAGTCCTGTATGGGGTTGAAAATCGCCAACCATAACGTCAGCGGAGTCATCACCAGCATTATGAGTAGCGCCAATGTTGACATTGCCCGTCTGTGGATAGCGAACAGCAGGAAGATGCCCACGCAGAACTCTGTGCCGGCAAGCAGCAGTGATGTTGCGATAGTCGCAATATCCGGCACGACACCAGACATGTCTATCGATGCGAGATAGTCCTGTATCTTATATTGTGTGCCTAACGGGTCTATTGCCTTGACATAACCAGAGAAGATAAATGTCAGAGCAACAATAAACCTGCATATATTAACTGATATATTCCTTATCTTGTTGCCAACTGTCATTCTTCAAATGTCAGTTTAATAACGCCGAATGTGGCATAGTTTATTATGTCCATGTAATTAGAGTCTATACCCTCTGATACAAGCGTAGCGCCCTGCAGGTCCTCGATTTCCTTCACTCTCTGTATTTTTGTCAGGATGAAATCGGTGTAACTGCTTATTCTCATAGACCGCCACGCCTCGTCATAGTCGTGATTCTTCTTGAGCATCAGCTCCAGTGAGGTGTTGGCGAATCTGTCATATAAGTCCATAGCCTGCTCTGTGTTGATGTCAACGGTGTCGGCAAATCCTTTGTCTAACTGTATCAGTCCTATGATTCCATAGTTGATAAGGGCAATGAATTCAGATCTTATGCCGTCCTCTATCATTGCTTCCTTCTTTATCTCAATACTTCTTATTCGTTTTGCTTTTATGAAAAGCTGGTCGGTAAGCGCAGAGGGGCGTAATATGCGCCATGACGCGCCATAGTCGTGCAATTTCTTCTCAAACAGCGAGCGGCATTCTGCCATTATCTGTCTGAATTGCTCTTCTGTATTTGGATTCTGTTTTGCCATATTGTTTCAAATGTCGGCACAAAGTTAATAATAATTTGTCTATTATTAATAATGTATGAATAAATCTTAACACAAAATCCGTTTAAAATGTCTTATCTGTGGCTTTTGCAGCCGTAGGTGTCCTCTTCTATCCGTTTCTTTATATATCTCACCTTTGCGCATTGCACCTCAAAAGCCGCCTGTATGGAGTCGCGGTGTAGTTTCATTTTTGTCAGTGCTGTGTATTCCTCCTCCGTGGCCTTGAATTCCGCTCTTTTCTTGTCCACGCTTTGTTTCATCTCGTTATATTGCCAGTTGACGTCATGTAATAATTTGTCAAGCTCCTGAACGGAGTCCTGTGCGAATCTCAGTTCCATCTCCTGCTTCAGTCTTAGTCCGCGTTTCCTCTCCTGTATGGCAGTAGGGTGGTTGTTTCTCAAAGTGTCTATCAGCGCGAGAGCCTCAGTGTAGCGTCCTCCCTCGTAAAGCTTCTCTATCTTTCCGATTAATTCCTCAGCAGGTTTCTTGTTGTCTGTGCATGACGTTAATGCTGCGATGATAGTTATGGCAAGTATTATTGTGTATCTCATATTCAAATTTATGTGCTTTAGTATTGCAAAGATACATTTTTTATTATAACACAGGCTATAAATTTAAATTTAAATAATTATTTTTGCATTCACTTAAATGAAAACGATATAATGAGACTATTGACAAACGCCGATTTGGCGCAGTTGCTTGATAAAGATATATTCCATACGATATCATCCGTTGCAGACGGGCTCGGGGTAGAGTGCTATGTAGTAGGAGGATATGTGCGCGACCTCTTTCTCGAGCGTCCCTCAAACGATATAGACGTAGTTGTTGTAGGCAGCGGGATAGAAGTTGCCAGTGCCCTGAAGAAACATTTGGGCAAGAGCGCGTATTTGAGTGTGTTCAAGAATTTTGGAACCGCGCAAATCAAGTACAAAGGCATGGAGGTTGAGTTTGTAGGTGCGCGTAAGGAGAGTTACAGCCATAACTCGCGTAAGCCCATCGTTGAGGACGGAACATTAGAGGACGACCAGAACAGGCGCGACTTCACGATAAACGCTCTTGCCGTATGCCTGAACAAGGACCGGTTTGGAGAGCTTGTGGACCCTTTTGACGGCATCTACGACATGGAGGACGGCATCATACGCACACCTCTTGACCCCGATATCACATTCTCTGACGACCCGCTGCGCATGTTGCGCTGCATCAGGTTCGCCACACAGCTGAACTTCTTTATTGACGATGAGACGTTTGAAGCCCTGGAGCGTAATGCAGGCAGGATAAGCATAATCAGCGGCGAGCGCATACAGGAGGAACTGAACAAAATAATGAAGACCAGGACGCCGAGCCGCGGATTCGTGGACTTGCAGCGTTGCGGACTGCTGGAACTGATACTGCCGGAGCTGAGCGCGCTTGATGTTGTTGATACAAAGAACGGACGTGCTCATAAGAATAACTTCTATCATACGTTGGAGGTGCTGGACAATGTGTGTGCCCATTCCGATGACTTGTGGCTCAGGTGGGGCGCGCTTATGCACGATGTGGGAAAGACGAAAAGCAAGCGCTGGGATCCTTCGGTGGGGTGGACGTTCCACAATCACAATTTCATAGGTGCCAAGATGGTGCCGGACATCTTCAGGAGACTGAAGCTGCCGCTGGATGCCAAGATGAAGTATGTGCAGAAGATGGTGGACCTTCACATGCGCCCTATCGTCATTGCCGATGAGGTTGTTACAGACAGTGCCGTGAGACGCCTGCTGAATGATGCGGGCGATGACATAGACGACCTTATGACACTTTGTGAGGCGGATATAACAAGCAAGAATGAGGTGAGGAAGAAGCAGTTCAGGGAGAACTTCCGCATGGTAAGGGAGAAACTGCATGACCTGAAGGAAAAAGACTACAAGCGACTGCTGCAGCCATGTATTGACGGCAATGAGATTATGCGGATGTTCGGACTTAGCCCGTCGTGGGAGGTGGGAGCGCTGAAAAAGTGTCTGAAAGACGCCGTTCTGGACAACAAAGTGCCCAACGAGCGCGAGCCTTTGATGGAACTTCTTGTGCGGAAGGCGGAGAGCATGGGGCTGAAGTGCAAGGACTAAAACGCGCAGCCCTTCTGGCAGGGATGTTATGGAGCCACAACGGCTATAAAAATTAATGATTCGGAGAAGAGCGTCACGGCTTTCTCCGAGGTGAGCAAAACAGGAAATCAGAATGCTTGAATCCGTTGGCATTCTGATTTCCTGTTTCTGTATTTTGGCGGTTGAAAACCATAAAAATATGGTGCGGAAAATGCAGAAAAATCGCATGAGGAACAGGCAAATTCTAAAAATATTTTTCATGCGTCAAAATGTGAGGACTGACAGGACTGAATTTTTGTGGTTGCGCCTTCGTGTCTGCCTGATAATGAGAGATATAGGAGATTTTCCTGTCATGGCATAGTGATGGCGGCATCATGGCATATTTATCGCAGTATCATCGCTTTGTGACGACGATACGATGGCTTTGTCATGGCACTGCGGTTACAAAGCCATCGCACTGCGATAAAATTGTAATCGTGGCATGATGGAATAGCCATCATAGCGCCATGACGTTGTAATCGCGCCGCCATCTGATATGCGACGGCGTGGCCATAAGATAGTAATGGCGGATGTTTTTATATGATTTATAGGAGCTATAGGTACTATATGAACTATAAAAACTATAAGAATCCCTGCTAAAAAAATCGCATTTCGGCTGCCTTCGGGCATCATTTGGTTTTATTAACACGCAGGAACCGGCGGATTTTTGCGCTTTGCGAGGTGCGAATGGGCATCAAATGCGCGACCGGAAATCCTATTTTGAGAGTTGCGTTTGTCAAAAAAAAAGAACAAAAAAGCAATGTGCCAGTCGTTGGTTTTGTGTGATACTAAAAAAGCGATTTTTATGACCATAATCAGATTTGAATATGGTGAGGCGCCGACATTAACGGATAATAAATATTACGAATAGGACAGAAAGCGGTGAGTTGGCAGGAAACAGCTGTTGAATAAACGTTAAAACACTATAAAATGGCCTAAGGAAAAGTTGGTTACAATTAATTAATGTGTAACTTTGCAGCTCGAAAACTTATGCAAGGAATAGAGTTTCCATGTACGAAAGTTGGATAAATGTAAATAGACAAGTATAAATAATTAAAAAATAGGTATGAGAAAGAACTTTTATTTATTAGCAACAACAATTGCCGTGATGCTTGTATCATGTGGTGGACAGCAGGGTAAGCCAAACTTTGGAGATAACGAGTTTGCTGTGAGAACTGCCAGTGTGCAAAGTACAGAACTGGAGACATCCTATCCGGCGACAATTAAAGGTGTACAGGACGTTGAGATACGTCCGAAAGTTTCAGGATTTATTACAAAACTTTGTGTAAAAGAAGGACAGGCTGTTAAGAAAGGACAGTTGCTCTTTGTTCTTGACAACGTTACTTATGCGGCAGCCGCACGTCAGGCTCAGGCAGCGGTAAACGCGGCAAAGGCACAGCTTAACACTGCCAAACTGACATACGAGAACAACGAGAAGCTGGCAGAGAACAATGTTATTGGCTCATATGAGTTGCAGTCTGCAAAGAACACATACGAGTCAGCAAAGGCTGCCCTCGCACAGGCAGAGGCTAATTATGTGGCAGCAAAGCAGAATCTTGACTTCTGCTATGTAACAAGTCCGGCAAGCGGTGTCGTAGGCGAACTGCCATATAAGGTGGGTGCCCTGGTGAGCGCTTCTGTACAGCAGCCGCTTACAACAGTATCCGACAACAGCAGCATGCAGGTGTATTTCTCTATGACAGAGAAAGACATGATGAGTATGGCAAAGGCTGCCGGAGGCATCAATGCCGCAATAGCCGAGTATCCACCGGTGAAGCTGAAGCTGGCCGACGGCTCTGTTTATGCTCATGAGGGTCATGTGGCAACAGTGAGCGGTGTTATTGATCCTGCAACGGGCTCTACATCTGTTCGTGCCGACTTCATCAACCCTGAGCGCCTGCTGAAGAGTGGTGCGTCGGGCTCTATTGTTATTCCTCACAAGAACGACAGTGCCATCCTTATCCCACAGGGCGCTGTTGTGGAGGTGCAGAACAAGACATTCATGTTTGTTGTAGGTGCAGACAACAAGGTGAAGAATGTGGAGGTGCAGGTATATCCTGACAACGACGGAAAGAACTATATCATAACTGGCGGACTGAAAGCAGGTGACAAGTATGTCTCTATTGGTGTTTCCGCACTGAAGGAGGGCATGGAGATTAAGCCTATCACAGAAGAGCAATACAACAAAAAGATAAAGGAAGCCCAGGAACTTGGAAAGATACAGGGTGACTACGGAAAGATGAAAGAGGCTTTCAGCGGTAAATAATTAATTTTTTAGGTTAACAGTATGAAATTAGATAAATTCATTAAACGCCCGGTGCTGTCAACGGTGATTTCCGTCCTGACAGTGATTCTGGGACTTATCGGACTGGTGTCGCTGCCTATTGAGCAATATCCAGACATCGCTCCGCCTACCGTTAACGTACAGACGTTCTATCAGGGTGCTGACGCTCAGACCGTTCAGAACTCTGTGCTTGCTCCGCTGGAGGAACAGATCAACGGTGTTGAGGGCATGACATATATGACATCTACCGCAACTAACGACGGTATGGCGTCAATTACGGTGTACTTTGAGCAGGGCTATAACGCCGACATGGCTCAGGTGAATGTGCAGAACCGTGTGGCACAGGCTTCAAGTCTGCTCCCTGCGGAAGTTACAAAGGCCGGTGTGACAGCGAAGAAGCGCCAGACATCAAACGTTCTCATCATGTCGCTTACCAGTGACGGAAGATATGATGAGATGTTCCTCTCCAACTATGCCGACATTAACATCATCCCGGCTATCAAGCGTGTGGAGGGTGTAGGAGACTGTCAGGCCATCGGTCTTAAGACATATACAATGCGTTTCTGGCTCGACCCGGCGAAGATGAAGGAGAAAGGCTTGATTCCTTCTGACCTGGCGGGTGCTCTTGCAGAGCAGAATATTGAGGCTGCGCCGGGTAAGTTCGGAGAGCAGAGCAAGAACCAGTATGAGTACGTTATGCGTTATACAGGACGCCTGAAGACAGTAGAGGAATTTGAGAACATCATCATCAAGAGCGACATCGACGGACAGGTGCTCCGCATCAAGGATGTGGCACGCGTGGAGATGGGCGGTCTTTACTATACCGTGAAGTCAAATGTTGACGGCAATCCGGCTGTGATGATGATGGTGGCACAGACCGCCGGCTCTAATGCCACACAGATTGTAAAGGACTCTAAGGCAACAATTGAGGACCTCAAGAAAACATTCCCTCCTGGAATGGAGATTAAATACATGCAGGACGTTACCGAGTTTATCGAGGCTTCTATGCACGAGGTTGTGAAAACTCTCTTTGAGGCACTTCTGCTTGTGTTCCTTGTAGTGTATATCTTCCTGCAGGACTTCCGCTCAACCCTTATTCCTATGATTGCCGTACCAGTGTCATTGGTGGGAACATTCTTCTTCCTCACACTGTTCGGATTCTCTCTCAACCTGCTCACTCTGTCCGCTTTGGTGCTTGCCATTGCCATCGTGGTCGATGATGCCATCGTGGTTGTTGAGGCGGTTCACGCAAAGCTGGACCTTGGATATAAGTCTGCCCGCACGGCGGCTATTGATGCCATGAGTGAGATTTCAGGAGCCATCGTGTCAATCACATTGGTGATGTCTGCGGTGTTTGTGCCGGTGTCGTTCATCGGTGGAACGTCAGGAACATTCTACAAGACATTCGGTATTACCATGGCGATATCAATTATCATCTCTGCCATAAACGCTCTTACATTGTCACCGGCGCTTTGTGCTATCTTGCTGAAGCCGAAGAATGAAGACGGTTCTGAGCGCAAGATGTCAAAGATTGACCGCTTCCATGCAGGATTCAATGCTGCTTATGGTAAGATTCTTGACAAGTATAAGGGTGGCGTGAGACGCATTATTGACCATAAGATTATAGCGGGTATATCAGTGATTCTGGGTATCGCGATACTTGTTGTCACTGCGGCGTTCACAAAGAGCGGACTTATTCCGGATGAGGATACAGGTACGGTGTTCTGTACCGTGTCAACACCTCCGGGTACAAGTCTTGACGCAACAGACAAGGTGATGAACCAGGTTGACTCAATGCTTGCGTCTAATCCGGCTGTGGCAAACCGACTCCGTATCACAGGTTATAACTTTATCGCGGGTCAGGGTTCAAACCAGGGAACGTTCATCATTAAGCTGAAGCCGTTCGCTGAGCGTAATATGGGTCAGAGCTCTACCGCTGTCCTTGGTATGATTTACAAGCAGACAGCGGCAATCAAGGGTGCTCAGATTCTTGCTTTCCAGCCGCCTATGGTTCAGGGTTTCTCTGCAACAAACGGTCTTACCTTCTCAATGCAGGACCGTACAGGTGGTTCTGTGGATAAGTTCTTCGGTGTTACTCAGGACTTCCTGAAAGAACTCAACGCGCGTCCGGAGATTAGTAATGCCATGACTGCGTTCAACTCAAACTATCCTCAATACCTTATCGAGGTTGATGTGGCGAAGTGTAAGCAGAGCGGAATAGCTCCGTCTTCGGTTCTTACAACAATGCAGGGATATTACGGAGGTCTTTATTCATCTAACTTCAACGCCTATGGTAAACTCTATCGTGTATATGTTCAGGGTGAGCCGAATATGCGTGAGGATGAGAAGAGTCTTAATAATATATATGTAAGAACAGCATCTGGTGAAATGGCTCCTATCAAGGAGTATGTAAATCTTAATAAGGTTTATGGTCCTCAGCAGATTGGACGTTTCAACTTGTTTACCTCAATCGACATTAATGCGACAGCGGCCGATGGCTATTCTTCGGGTGATGCCATCAAGGCTGTAAGTGAGGTGGCGGAGACAACACTGCCGGCAGGTTATACTTATGAGTACTCTGGTCTTACACGTTCTGAGCAGCAGTCAAGCAATTCTACAATGCTTATCTTCGCACTGTGTCTTATGTTCGTTTATCTTATCCTGAGTGCACAGTATGAGAGCTACTTGCTGCCGCTGTCGGTAATCCTCTCTATTCCGTTCGGACTTGCAGGAGCGTTCCTCTTCACAAATCTGTTCGGAAAGCAGAACGACATCTATATGCAGATTTCTCTGATTATGCTTATTGGTCTTCTGGCAAAGAACGCCATCCTTATCGTTGAGTTTGCGTTGGAGCGCAGACGTACAGGTATGGCCATTAAGTGGAGTGCCATCCTGGGAGCTGCAGCCCGTTTGCGCCCGATTCTTATGACATCTCTTGCCATGATTATTGGTCTGTTGCCTTTGCTTATGCCGGGCGGTGTTGGTGCAAATGGTAATATCACACTTGGTGCGGCTGCAATCGGAGGTATGCTTATTGGTACATTGTGCCAGGTAATGGTTGTGCCGGCGCTCTTCGTGATATTCCAGTATCTGCAGGAGAAGATTAAGCCAATAGAGTTTGAGGATGAGGAGGCTGCGCAGGTTGATACCGAGCTGCTGCAATACACGGGTCCTATTGGTATAGATAATAAAGAGAAGTAAAGATATGAGAAAACTGACAATATTAACTATAATGTCTGCAGCTGTTATAATGAGCAGCTGCGGACTCTACAATAAGTATGAGCGTCCGGAGGTGAACACAGAAGGAATTGTTCGTGATGTCATCTCTGACACAGACACTTTGGCTGTTACGGATACTGCAAGTTTTGGCAATCTGCCATGGCGTGAGGTGTTCACTGACCCTCAGTTGCAGTCGCTCATAGAGACAGCCCTTGCTAATAATGTGGACATGCTTAATGCTGCTCTTAATGTGAAGATGGTTGAGGCGCAGCTGAAAGTTGCTAAGCTGGCATTTGTCCCATCGTTCTCTTTCTCTCCGCAGGGCACAATTTCCTCATGGGATGGTAATAAGGCGACACAGACTTACTCACTGCCTGTGAATGCAAGTTGGAGCATTGACCTCTTTGGAAACCTTCTTGCGGTTAAGCGCAGTACACAGAAGGCTTTGCTCGCAACAAAAGACTATCAGCTTGTTGTTAAGACAAACATAATTGCAGGAGTAGCAAACATGTACTATACCTTGCTCATGCTTGATAAGCAGCAGGAAATAGTAAGCAACATGGCGGGCCTGACCAAGGATACCTGGGAAATGATGAAACTGCAAAAGGAGCTTGGTCGCGTAAAGGAAACAGGTGTCCAGAGTGCTGAGGCAAACTATTATTCTGTTCAGGCACAGGCCGCTGACATCAAACGTCAGATCCGTGAGGTGGAGAATTCGTTGTCTCTGCTGTTGGGACAGCCCGCACAAACGATAGCAAGAGGTAAGCTTGCAGACCAGTCGCTGCCATCTGAGTTCAGCACAGGTATAGCCCTGCAGATGCTTAACAATCGCCCGGATGTTCACTATGCAGAGATGAGTCTTGCTCAGTGTTTCCATAATATACAGGCGGCTCGTGCAAAGTTCTATCCAAATATAACCATTGGTGGAAGTGGAGCTTATACAAACAGTGGTGGCGGAAGCATTGTAAATCCAGGCAAGATATTACTCAGCGCCATGGGAAGTCTTGTTCAGCCGATTTTCCAGAACGGACTGATTACTGCCAATCTTAAGGTTGCCAAGTATCAATATGAGCAAGCATACAACACATGGCAGAATGCAATCCTCTCTGCAGGAAGTGAAGTCAGCAATGCGTTGGTTAAGTATAACTCTTCAGATGAGAAGAGTAAGCTTGAGGCAAAGCAAATAGAGAGCCTCACAAAGAATGTAGGATATACGAAAGATCTTTTCCGCATGGGCAGCAGTACTTACCTTGAGGTGATTACAGCACAGCAGAGTCTGCTCAACGCTGAGCTTGCAAAGGTTGTCGATGACTTCAATAAGATGCAGGCGGTGGTAAATCTTTACTACGCGTTAGGAGGAGGTAGAGAATAAAGTGTCAGCGTTTTGACAGCAGTCATCATGCCGATACAGACAGTTCAATATAAGTAAATATTAAAACTATGATCAGTTCAAGAGCAGAAATAGATCCGAGAGCGAAAATCGGAAAGAACGTGAAAATCTTCCCTTTTGCGTACATTGAAGGTGATGTTGAGATAGGAGACGATTGCGTTATATATCCTTACGTGAGCATAATGAACGGCACTCGAATGGGTCGTGGCAATACAGTGTACCAGAATACAGTGCTGGCAGCAATCCCTCAGGACTTCAACTACAGGGGAGAAGACTCTCAGCTTGTAATCGGAGATAACAATATCATACGTGAGAATGTGGTTATCAACCGTGCCACTCACAGTGACGGACAGACGGTTATAGGTAATAACAACTTCATAATGGAAGGCGTTCATATCTCGCATGACACCAAGATAGGCAATTACAATGTCTTTGGATATGGCACGAAGATTGCCGGTGACTGTATTATCTCCAACCGTGTTATCTTCTCGTCTGGTGTTATTGCCAATCCGGGAGCACGTGTCGGCGACGCCGTTATGATACAGAGCGGTTGCCGTTTCAGCAAGGATGTTCCTCCGTTCATTGTCGCAACAGAGAATCCTATTAAGTATGGCGGAATCAATTCAAATATACTTACAAGTTACAATGTTGATGAAAAGACACAGCAACATATAGCAAATGCATACCGTCTAATCTTCCATGGCCAGACGAGTGTGTTCGATGCGGTGATGCAAGTTAAGGAACAGGTTCCTGATGGAGAAGAGATTCGTAATATCATCGACTTCATCAACGGTTCTAAACTTGGTATTATAGGAAAGATTTAATTACCCCAAATTAATAATTTTTTCATCCCTTCAGGCAGTCTTCCGTGAGGAATGCTGCCTGGTTTTTTATTAATAGTCGCCTGTTTCTTTAATAAATAGCCGCCTGCTATCTCCTCTTTCGCCTGCGAATGAAGACGTATTCATTGGCAGAAGGATACTGGTCATGGCATAATTTCTTATTTCGGTTAACCAGCATTCTCACTTATCAACATTGATTTTATACTGAGTCTTAATTTTATTTACCGCAAAAGCTTTTGGCGGACACCAAAAAAACAAAGAGCACCGACAATCATTGTTGTCAGTGCTCCTGCTTTCCGTCGGGATGACCAGACTCGAACTGGCGACCACACGCCCCCCAGACGCGTACGCTAACCAACTGCGCCACATCCCGCGCTTTCCTTTTTAGCGACTGCAAAGATACTAATTTATTATGAATAACTAACATTATAGGCGATAATTTTATATGTGGGCAGAGGAGACATCTGCCTCAGGAAGCCTCTTTTGTATGTGTTCCTTCTATGGCCTTCAATGTCTCCTGAGGGATGTATGATACCGTTTCAGATGCTCATAGTCAGGTCTTTGCCGTCCTGTCATGCATCTGTTATGCTTTGTAAATATCCATGTAACAATCGTATTGTTTTCTTAAAAGATATTTCGAGAGACTTAAAAAATCTGTAATAAGGTTGTAATCTCGTCAGGCTACTTTTGCAATCGTAAAGATTGTTTTATCAATTTATGTAGAATATGAGAAACTTTATGAACAGATTAGTATTGACATTATTTGTCTTTTCGTTTTTGTTCGCGTCAGCAACAGAGACAAGAACCAATTCGCATTTAGGCAGTTTGCGTGGCAGAGTAACTGATGCGTCATCCCAGATATTGCCGGGTGCCACCATTATTGTAGAAGAACTGAATACTGGTGTCACAACAGATGTCAACGGTTTCTACACCCTTGAGCTTCCTGCCGGCACCTATACGCTGAATGTTTCCTATGTCGGTTTTGAGTCAAAAAAGGTCAACATTACGGTGGATAATGCCAAGACGCAGGAGGAGAATATATCTCTCTCCGAGGGTGTTGAGCTGAAGGAGGTTGAGATTGTTGGCGCTTTGGCCGGCCAGCGGCGTGCCTTGCAGATGCAGAAGAGCAGCATCGGTGTTGTGAATGTTGTCTCCGCCGAGCAGACAGGCAAATTTCCCGATACCAACATTGGTGATGCCTTGAAGCGAATAAGCGGCATCAATGTTCAGTATGACCAAGGCGAGGCGCGTTTCGGACAAGTGCGCGGAACCAGTTCCGACCTCATGTCGGTGTCGGTCAATGGCAACCGTCTGCCGTCTGCGGAAGGAGACACGCGCAATGTTCAGCTTGATCTTATTCCCACCGACATGATACAAACCATTGAAGTAAATAAGGTTGTAACTTCAGATATGGATGGCGATGCTATCGGTGGTGCTGTAAATCTTGTCACTAAAAGCTCTCCTTCGCACCGGGTAGCCAATTTCACGATTGGAACAGGGCATTATCCGGTGAGCGGTAAGCCCCAGCTCAATCTTGGCGCAACCCTTGGCAACCGTTTCTTTGGCAAGAAGTTGGGTGTCATAGCATCCGCATCATATCAGTATATGCCAGGAGGCTCGGACAATACGGAGTTTGAGTATGTTGAGCAAGATGGTGAGTTGCAGCTCAAAGAGGCTCAGGTAAGACAGTATTACGTCACCAGGGAGCGTCAGAGTTATTCCCTCTCACTTGATTATAAGTTCAATCCAGATCATAAAATAGCGTTCAAGGCACTCTATAATTTGCGCAACGACTGGGAGAACAGATACCGTATAAGCTATAAGAAACTAAATGAGAGCGCAAAGAAGCAGTCTGTTGAGATTCAGACCAAGGGCGGCTCGTCCTCTAATGACAATGCCCGTCTGGAGCGTCAGCAGACGATGGACTTCTCGTTTGATGGCACACACCACTTCGGAAAGCTGTCTGCCGATTGGAACTTGAGCTATTCCCGCGCCACAGAAGAACGTCCCGAAGAGCGTTATGTGGCATATTCCTCAAAAGGAACCGACTACGGCAGTGCCTTTGCCGATGTCTTCCTGCGCCAGCCTTACTGCACACTTCCAATCCCTTCTGTTACCGATTCCTCATGGAGTATAGATGAACTGACAAACTCCAACCAAGATATTGAGGAGAACGAGTATAAGACACGCGTCAATTTCTCTCTTCCTCTCGCCACCGGTTTATATGGCAATAAGTTAAGTTTCGGTGCAAAGTATGTCCTGAAAGACAAGAGTCGTGTCACCGATTTCTACGAGTATGAAGACTATATTCTTGGCGACTGGCGCTCGTCTGTTACCTCCGAGATTCGCAATGGGTTTATGCCCGGCAGCCGTTATCCCATAGGTACACAGTTCATTAGTAAGCACCTGCTTGGCAGTTTAGACCTCAGCAATGCGCAAGGCACCGAAGTTCTTGAAGAGGAAGCCGGCAACTATGATGCCCGTGAGCGCATCGTGAGCGGCTATCTGCGCTTCGACCAGTCTGTAGGTAAGCGTCTGGATGCTGTTCTCGGACTGCGTCTTGAGCACACATCGCTTAAGACCTCAGGCGTCAATTATGAGCAAGGCGAGCGCAATGTATATGATGCCGATGGCAGTCTGGCTGTTGATGATGAGGGGAATGCTGTGACAGAAGAATACGAGACATTATCTCCCACCGGGCGATTCACCAACAATTATCTCAATCTCCTGCCCAGCCTGCTGCTGAAATATAACGTGTCAGACAATCTCTCGTTGCGAGCCTCGTTCACAAAGACCCTCTCCCGTCCGAAGTATTCTGCCCTGATAGCCAACAAGAGTTTTAATCTTAATGACAACGAGGCTGTCATCGGCAATCCGGAAACCAAGCCGACGAGGTCACTCAATTATGATATCTCTGCCGAATATATCTTTGGCGGCACAGGACTTCTTTCCTTAGGACTGTTTCATAAGGATGTATCCGACGTCAATGTTGAGACACTTGGCTATTATACAGGAGAAGAGCTGGGGCTTGCAGGCAATGCTGAGACCTTTGAAGTCACCCAGTGTCTCAATGCCTACGATGCTAAAGTCTTTGGTGCGGAAGTGGCATTCCAGAGCGATTTCGGTTTTATCTCTCCTGCTCTCAGATGCCTTGCCTTCTATGGCAATTACACATACACCCACAGCTCAACCCACAATTACAATCCACATCTTGGCATACAGCCCGGCGACGACGTGCGGATGGCAGGCTCGCCAGAGCACACCGCCAATGCGTCTCTGTGCTTTGAGAAGAGCGGTTTCTCAGCAAGAGTATCCTATAACTTTGCCTCAAGCTTCATAGATCAGATGAATCTGGGAAGCAGAAGCCTTGATCGTTACTACGACAAAGTGGGATATCTTGACCTCAATGCAAGCTATACGTGGGGCAAGCGGTCAAAGTTCACCGTCTATGCCGAGGCTGGCAATCTTCTGAATCAGCCCCTGCGTTACTATCAGGGAAGCTCAGAGCGCACCATGCAGGTGGAATATTATGGTGTGAGGATTAATGCAGGACTGAAGATATCGCTCTGATACTCCGTGTGAGTGATGATGCCGTGCAAGCCTGCAACATTCCCAAACAACATTAAGTAATTAATTTTTAAACAT
>JAFQGS010000069.1 GCA_017415455.1 Prevotella sp. | reverse complement strand
TGGTATGCACGTGCTGTGATGACATCGACAGTGACAACCAAGGAACTTGCGAAGGTGATGCAGGAGAACTGTACATTGAAGCGCTCGGATATAGAGGCTGTGCTTCGTGAACTTTCCACAACAATGATGAAGGAGCTTTGCGACTCTAAGGCAGTGAAGATAGACGGACTTGGTACCTTCAAGGTTGGTATCAGCACTGTAGGCAGTGACACAGTGAAGGAGTTCAGTGCGGCAAGCAATGTGAAGGGCTTCCATATCCTCTTTAAGCCGGAGGCGTATCTTGATCGCAACTCGGGCAGGTATATCAAGGAGATGCTCAGTGGCTGCACGGCGAAGGAACTTCCTAAGAATACCATAATGCCGGAAGAGGACGAGGAGACTGCAGAATAGAACGTTTCATAAGATACAGACATGTTTAGTCCTGATCCCCATTTCATCCGATGGAATGGGGATTTTTTTGTGTTTTGTTCTTTTTTTTGTATGCTTACTTCAGTCAGGTCGTTGGCTATACCTTTTACTTCCTGAATGGTTGTGCACTGTTGTTTTTAGAGTGAAAGAAAAATTTATTTTTTACATTTTTGTTGCTAATTTTCCGATAAGTTGTATCTTTGCATTATATTGGGAGAATGTGTACGCAGGCGCTTACTGATTTATGCCATGTGTGTGTCTCCTGTTTATGATAATATTGCAAAGGAAATGAGAAAAACCGCATACATAATGCTTATAGTTCTCTGCTGCGTGCTTGTGTCATGTGGCGGAGGTGGCTCGGATGGCACAGGCGGCAGTGTGCCGGTAGTGCCCGACCCGGAGCCCGATGATGACCAGCCGCAGGAGGCGACGCTGTTTGTTGATATCAGTGCGGATACATCGTTGCCTGAGTTTGTTGATTCGCAGGAGGCGACGCGCGCAGCAGGCAAGTCGGTGAGATATCAGCTGAAATTCTATAAGTTCAATGACAATGGCAGTGTTTCTTCGGTGGTGTCATATAGTGCGGTAAAGGTTATGGATTACAATGGCTCGCTTGGTGCGTCATTAACTCAGAAACTTGCTTATGGTAAGTACAAGATGGTGGTTTTTGCCGATTTCATAGATGCTGGTTCTGAGTCAGACTGCTATTATGACACCTCCAATCCGCTGGCACTGCGACTAACCAGCCGCTTTGTTGCCAATGATGACTATTGCCGTGCCTATGTCGCTGTTCAGGATGTGGAGATGTCGCCTGGTGTAAGTGCCAATCGTGCCTCTGCGCTGTTGCGTATGCCTCTTGCCCGCATCCGCATGATTGCCAATGATGTGTCTGTGTATGCAGAGAGTATAGAGAAGAGTGTTGGTGAGATACCGTTCTCTAAATATACCGTAAAGATCTCGTGTGGAACTTTCCCGCAAGTGATAAATACGGCGACACAGTCTGTCGGTTCTTATGGCAGTAAGGAGTTCAGCTCGGTGATGACAGACGTCACCTCAGAGAGTGCGATGCTTGGATACTTCTATATTCCGGTAAGTTCTAACAAAACAGAGACGAAGTTTGATGTCAAGGTGTATGATGAGGACGGCAATTTGGTGAATACTGTAAAGCAGGTTCCTGTGCTCTATATGACAGGCCACCAAACAACAGTAAGTGGTAAATTCCTAAAGAAACAAAACGAGGGCTTTGGTGTGGACCCAGATTTTGATGGGGAGATAAACCTGGAGTTCTGATGTTTGTTTGAAAATACAAAAGCGAGACATTCCAAAGGGATGTCTCGCTTTTGTAATAGCCGTGAATTAATCACGGAAATTAAAGTTGTTTTTTCTTTCTGTACTCTTCTTCCTCCTCTTCTTCCTCTATGCCCTGCCAAATCTTTGACTTGTATAGAGAAATACCAGTGTCGAAAGTCTCAAATGTCTGTTCGCCCTTGCCGTCAAATTCATATATGTCTTCTCCACTGAACTCAGGAGTGGCGGTTACTTGCATAATCTTTCCTGCAACTAAAACATATCCAGAACAGGGCTTTATGTAGTGTCTTTTTTTCATATTAGAGTATTATGTTGTTGTCTGTAAATTCTTTGCAAAGTTATATTTGATTATCAAATAACGCAAATTATTAGCCCAAAAACTTGTCTTTTGTGGATAAATTGGATACAGTTGCACATTTGGATACATTATATTTTGTATTTATTTTTGGTGTTTTCTGCTTTTTTTGTACTTTTGTACGAATTAAATCTGATAATAAAATAAAAACGATTAATAAAACTAATAGAAATGAAAAAGACATTCTTGACATTATTGTCATTGGGACTTCTTTTCGCATCATGTAGCGATGTGGAGGATACCAGCTCACACAGTGGAGTGAGAAAGACTGTGAATTTCACTCTTACCGCCCCGGAAAGTTTTGAGGAAGGTACACGTGCCGGTGAGTATAAAGATTCAGGAAAGGGTGGACTGACAAACAACGATGGCGCTGCCATAACCTATCATCTTGCTTTTTATTATGAGGGAGAATTGGAATGGTCTGCCACCAAACAGTCAACAGCGAACACTGTCAGCTTTTCACCAGAACTGGTTATGGATGACAGCTATCAGCTTGTGGCTTATGCTACATTCAATGGCGAGCAGGCTGACCTTGCGAATATAGCCGTTGCCAATGGACTTAACAACGAGAAGAACGATGCGTACTATTACACAAAGGATGTTGTGGCTAAGGAGGCAATGTCTGCCACACTGACACGTCCGAGCGCAAAGGTACGTTTCCTGGCAAAAGACTATGAGTACTTTGATGATCACGATGTTACGATAAACAATGTTCAGGTGACTTACAAAGAGGCTCATGCTGATAGGTTTAATGCTCTTACGGGTGCTTATGGCGAAGGTACGATAAAGACTTTCAATACAACTCCTGTTAAATATACAGATACTCCTAATACAATCTTCACAGACTATGTTCCTGTTTCTGAGACAGGTGTGGAAGAGGAGATGACAGTTGAAGTGAACTATACCGTGGGTGCTACTACAAAGACAAAGACATTGGTACTCAAGCCAGTTCCTCTGAAGCGTAACTATATAACAACAATCAGTGCTAACCTGCTGAAGAAGAATGTTGACATTGATATAGATATAGAGGAGACAATTGATATAAACTTTGACTATGCGGCAAAGAATGGTGGTCTTGTTACTCTGACAAAGAACACTCAGTTGTCTAAAGATTATGAAGTTACAGGCGACCTTATTATTGAACTTGCCGGCAGCACTTTGACCTACACAGGTGATAACGTTCTCTTCCGTGTTAAGGATGGCGGTTCTGTTACTATCAACGGACAGACAGCCGGTAGTGCAGTGGTGACAAACCCAACAACACCAAGCGCAACAGGCGGTAATGGTTATGTGGTACTTGTTGAGGAAGGTGGCGTTGCTACATTCAATGGCGGTGTTTACAACGCTAAGCAGACATGTACAATAGCACAGGCAAAGGGCGGTAAGGTTTATGTAACAGATGGAGAGTTCTCTGTTGATCCTACAAAGTACGGAACAAAATATATGTTCAACCATACTGATGCTCTGAAGGACGTCGGCCTGATAGAGATTTCTGGTGGTAAGTTCCATGGCTATGACCCTGCATACAGCGAGAGCGAGAGCCCAGCAATGAACTTTGTCAAGGATGGTTACAAGTCTGTTGACAATGGTGACGGTACATATTCTGTGGTTATCAATGCTGACGTTGTAATATCTACAAAGGCAGAGTTCCTGTCATTTGCAAATGATGTGAATGTAAATGGCAATAGTTACTCAGGAAAGACAATAGCCCTTGCCAATGATATAGACTTAGAGAACGAAGAATGGACTCCGATAGGTCAGACTGGCGGATATGGTATCGCAACTTATTTTAGTGGTACTTTCGATGGTAAGGGCCATACTATCAAGAACCTGAAGATAGAGAACACCAATGCCGGTAAGAATTATGCTGCAGGTTTATTCGGATTTATTGATGCAGGCTCTGCAGAGATAAAGAATTTGACTATTGACGGCGCAAACGTTAAGGGTCATCACTGGACAGCGGTGTTGGTAGGCTATCTGACAGGAAATGTCACAAACTGCCACGTTAAGAACGCAAACATTGTTTGCACACATGCAAATGATGACGCATGCGGCGACAAGGCTGGTACGATAGTTGGTTATGTTAACTCAGGTTTGATAAGCAAGTCTTCTGCGACAGATTGTACCGTAAAGGCAGGTCGTGACGCAGGTCAGATTGTTGGAGCGAGCAAGACAACTTATGTGTCTGACTGCACAGCTACAAACGTAACTGTTACAGCTAATGGTGATTGCACAGGCGCAAATATAAACAATACTATTATTGGTAGAGAGTTATAATATATATAATAAGGTGTATCCGCAATGATGTGGCGGATACGCTTTGTTGTTTTCCAATAAAATAAAGAAATAAAAATATTCCATGAAAAAAATCCTTTTATCATTCCTCGCAATAGGTGCGCTGTTCACCTCTTGCTCTAATGAGGACGAAATAGCATCAGATGTTACAACAGGTGTTAAAAAAACAGTGAGTGTTACCCTTAATATGCCTGAAATAATAGATGAGGGTACGCGTGCAACAGAGTATCTCAACTCAGCAAAGGGCGGTTCTGTAAACCTTCCTAATGAGAAAGCAACATTCTATATCGGATTCTACTATAACAATGGTACAGAGTGGGTTCTTGATGAAAATGGTCTCCTTAAATATGAGGAAACAGACAGAAGCACAGAGGTTACTAATGTGTCTCTCTTTGAAGGACAGACATATAAGATGGTGGCATATGCAGTTCTCGGTAGTCATGCGGCTGTGACAGACCTCGCTGCTATTGACGTTGTAAACAAAGTAAACGATGAGCATGCTGACACTTATTTCGCTGTGAAGAATTTCACTGTAACAGATAATACAAAAATCAGTGCGTCTTTGAGTCGTCCTTCAGGAAAGATTCGTTTCCTTGCTAAGGATTATTATTCATACAAGAAGATGAGCCTTGACGAAATCCAGAAAGTTTCTGTTGTGTACAATGCACCACGTTACAGCAAGTTCAATGCTGTCACTGGTGAGTACACAGGTGAGATAGCAAACACAGAGGCATACGAGAATGAGTATGTTATATATTCTGCAGACACAGAGGCAGAAGGTTTGAAGACAGTCTTCGTAGATTACATCCCTGTTAACGCAGGTGTTTATGCAAACTGTGGCTTCAAGGTTGTTGTAGATTATAAGCTGAAGAGCGGTGAGGTTAAGCAGAAGACAAAGGACCTCTCTGATAAGCTGATAAAGGTTTACCGTAACAGACTCGCTACAGTGAAGGCAAGCCTTTGGAAGGTTAGTGTTGATGTGGACATCACAATTGATGAGACTCTTGAAGGTGATGTTAATGATGCAGCTGGACTTGCTGAGGTTCTGAACAATGGCGGTGCTGCCACATTAGTGAAGGACATCACATTGGATGAGGATTACAATATAACAAAAGATGTTACTATCAATCTCAACGGAAAAACCTTAACCTACACAGGTGATAACGTTCTCTTCCGTGTTAAGGATGGTGGTTCTGTTACTATCAACGGACAGACAGCCGGTAGTGCAGTGGTGACAAACCCAACAACACCAAGCGCAACAGGCGGTAATGGCTATGTGGTACTTGTTGAGGAAGGTGGCGTTGCTACATTCAATGGTGGTGTTTACGATGCTAAGCAGACATGTACAATAGCACAGGCAAAGGGCGGTAAGGTTTATGTTACAGATGGAGAGTTCTCAGTTGATCCTACAAAGTACGGAACAAAATATATGTTCAACCATACTGATGCTCTGAAGGATGTCGGTCTGATAGAGATTTCTGGTGGTAAGTTCCATGGCTATGACCCTGCAAACAGCGAGAGCGAGAATCCTGTAATGAGCTTTGTCAAGGCAGGATACAAGAGCGAGGAGACATCTACAGGTGTTTGGACTGTCTCTGCAGAATAATCTTCGGAGTTAGCAATAAAAATAAAGCACTCTGGTGCTATTATAAAATAAACCATTTTGGGGAGACTACTCTATTGGAATAGTCTCCCCTTTACACTTAAAAACTAAAAAGGGATGCACATAGGAAATAGAATACAGGAAGTGATGCTTAGCAAGGAGAAGTCTGCACGTTGGCTTGCTGAGCAGATTCCTTGTGAAAGAACCAACATTTACAAGATATTCAGGAGGGGCAGCATAGATACAAAACTTCTGAAGAGGATATCCGTTATTCTTGAGCATGATTTCTTTAAGGAGCTTTCTGCAGAAATCTTCTGCGAGAATGGTATGATTATTGAATCAGCAAATACTGAAATAGAAAACGACGAGCTGGAACAATAGTATTTTCACTAATCTATTGCCTTTACCTTTCTAAATATTTCATTTGGTAGTCTTTGTTATCAATGATTTTTTTTACTTTTGCATAAAGAAGTTACGAAAAAGGTCTAAATTATTGAGAATGAATAATGACCTTTTGGTTGAATATGTATTGGGTTACGAATTAGCAATATACAGAGTGTTTTGGTCTTCTGCGTTTTGCATAACTTCAAATAACTCTTTCTGTATCGCAAAGGTACTTATATTCTCTCATTTCACAAAAAACTCCCA
>JAFQGS010000007.1 GCA_017415455.1 Prevotella sp. | reverse complement strand
TGTATATGTAGCTCAGATAGCTATGGGTGCAGATCAGAGCCAGTGCTTGAAGGCTATCCGTGAGGCTGAGGCATATCCAGGTCCATCAATCATCATCGCTTATGCTCCATGTATCAACCACGGTTTGAAGAAGGGTATGGGTAAGGCACAGGCTGAAGAAGCAGCTGCAGTAGAATGTGGTTACTGGCACTTGTGGCGTTACAACCCAGCGCTGGAGGCTGAAGGCAAGAACCCATTCTCTCTTGACTCTAAGGCACCTAACTGGGATGCATTCCAGGATTACCTGAAGGGCGAGGTTCGCTTCCTCTCTGTTATGAAGCAATATCCAGCAGAGGCTGCAGACCTGTTCAAGGCATGTGAGGACATGGCGAAGAAACGTTACCAGAGCTATGTACGCATGACAAAGATGGATTGGAGTGAGGAAATTTAATATTCACACAAACCTATAAAAAAAGAGGGTGCAATAACGCATCCTCTTTTTTATTAAATAAGCTTTGGTATCTTGTGCTATAGAGTAAAGGCATATAAGACATATAGGGCATATAGGTCTTAAGTCAAAAAAAAGACGCCACTACGTAGCGTCTTAATATTAAAAGCAATACTATTATTAATCCTCAAGCAATGTCATTGAGCGAACTCTGCTAAGAGTCTCCGGAGTCATCTGCAGATAGCTGGCAATGTAAACAAGAGGTGCACGAAGAGTAAGTTTTGGGAACATCTTGCATATACGAAGATAACGGTTTTTGGCTGTCTCAAATCTTACAAGATCCGCATGAACCTGCGACATTATCAATGACTCCTCAAGAATCTTTCTATACAGAATCTGAATGTTCACATTATGTAAAGCCACCTCTTCAAGCTTTGCCTTAGGCATTGCATACACCACAACAGGCTCTATAGCCTCTATCTGAAGCAGAGTCGGTTCTTCCTTGAAAAGACTTTCTATACACATTACAATGTTTCCCTCAACAGCCAGATGTTCTGTCACCTCTTTGCCTCCCTTAAAATAGAACTGACGTACCAAACCTTTATCCACATAATATATATGCCGACACACATCACCCTCTTTAAGTATCATTTCGCCTTTAGCAAATTTCATCGGCACAAGCACACTCTCCAAGATATCTAACTCGTCATGTGTCATCGTACTATACTTACGTGCCAGTTCGCGGGCTACGTCACGTTTCTTATTGTGTATGTCTTTCATTTGTCAAATAGATTATTTTGGTTTGGTATACGATAAATTATTATTGTCAATCTAATTTCAACACTGCAAGGAAAGCCTTCTGAGGAACTTCCACATTTCCAATCTGCTTCATTCTCTTCTTTCCTTTTTTCTGTTTCTCCAACAGCTTCCTTTTTCGGCTGACATCTCCTCCGTAACATTTAGCCGTCACATCCTTTCTAACGCACTTAATTGTTTCTCTCGCTACAATTTTAGCACCAATGGCAGCCTGTATAGCTATGTCAAACTGTTGTCTTGGTATGAGTTCCTTCAGTTTCTCACACATTCTCCTTCCGAATGTAACAGCATTATCATTGTGCGTCAACGTTGAAAGCGCATCTACTGGCTCTCCGTTAAGGAGTATGTCAAGTTTTGCCAATTTAGACAAGCGATAGCAATCCACATGGTAATCAAATGATGCATATCCTCTGGAGATACTCTTCAGCTTGTCATAAAAATCAATGACAATCTCTCCAAGAGGTATCATAAAATTCAACTCAACACGATTGCCGCTTATATAGTCCTGCTTAGTAAGCTCTCCTCGCTTATCCAGACAAAGTTTCATTATAGGTCCAATATAACTTGAATCAGTGATGATAGAAGCCTTGATGTATGGTTCTTCTATATGGTCTATCATTGTAATCTCAGGAAGACCTGAAGGATTATGAACCTCTTTTGCGCCACCCTGTTTGTCATACACCATATATGACACGTTAGGAACTGTTGTTATGACATCCATATTGAACTCACGGTCAAGACGCTCCTGCACAATCTCCATGTGTAACAAGCCGAGGAATCCGCACCTGAATCCAAAACCCAACGCAACAGAAGACTCTGGCGAAAAGGTTAAGGCGGCGTCATTTAATTGTAGTTTTTCAAGAGAAGTCCTTAAATTCTCATAATCAGAAGGATCTATAGGATATACTCCGGCAAACACCATCGGCTTAACCTCCTGAAATCCCGATATGGCTTTCTCGCAAGGACGACTGACATGTGTAATCGTATCTCCAACCTTTACATCCTTACTTTCTTTGATTCCAGATATGATATAACCAACATCTCCTGTTCTAAGCTCCTTACGTGGCAGCATATCCATCTTCAAGACACCGACCTCATCAGCATCATATTCCATGCCTGTATTAAAGAACTTTACCTTATCTCCTTTTCTTATTATTCCATTTTCTATCTTGAAATATGCAATAATTCCCCTAAACGGATTAAAAACAGAATCAAAAATAAGAGCCTGTAATGGCGCGTTGACATCACCTTTGGGTGATGGTATACGCTCGACCACTGCTTTCAGTATTTCCTCCACACCCTCTCCTGTTTTTCCAGAAGCACGGAGTATGTCTTTACGATCACAACCAATAAGCTCAATTATCTCGTCTTCCACCTCATCTGGCATGGCAGATGGCATATCTATCTTATTCAATACAGGTATTATCTCCAAGTCCTGATCAATAGCCATATAAAGATTGCTAATGGTCTGAGCCTGAACACCCTGAGTTGCATCTACAACAAGTATGGCGCCTTCACATGCAGCAATACTTCTTGAAACCTCATAAGAAAAATCAACATGTCCGGGAGTGTCAATCAAATTAAGAATATAATTATCGCCATTATAATTATACTCCATTTGTATAGCATGACTCTTTATTGTTATGCCTCTCTCCTTCTCCAAATCCATATCATCAAGCATCTGCCCCTCAACTACTTGAATTGTCTGCGTACATTCAAGTAAGCGGTCGGCAAGCGTGGATTTACCATGGTCAATATGAGCTATTATGCAGAAATTTCTTATATGATTCATTTACCTAATACTTTTTATGTGCAAATATACGAAAAAAACATATTTTATCAGTAAAAATATAACCAGTTTTTAAATAATAACTAAAAATACGAACAACTGTTTTCCATCTCTGATAAGTTATTATTACATTTGCATAAAATTTATTATACAATGAATAGATTATTTCTTATTCTCATAAGCCTTTTCATAATCACATCGTGCCATGAGAGCATTGAAGAGCGAGCAAAGAGAGAAGCAACCGAATATACATTAAAAAATTGTCCGGTTCTTGTTTCCAAAGGAGTTTTCAATGACAGCATTGTTTTTGCCGAAAACACAAAAACACTATGTTACTTCTATAGTGTAGAAGACACAACAAGAAAGACCCGTGAGAATATTATAAAAGAAAAAGAGAATATAAGAGTTGAAATAGTCCGAGGCATTATCAACTCCACATCACAAAAAGCATATAAAGACGCAGGTTTCTCATTTGAATACATTTATTATCCAATACGAGATGCAGGCGATATTATGTTAAAGATTACAGTTACACCTGATGACTATAATAAAAAACAAAGGTAAAGATTAGTCATCAAGACTTTCCAAAGCCTTGGCAAGCTGATCCGGACAACTTGTTTCCTTCATGCCACATTTTATACCTGCAAGGCGTTTGCGGACCTCATCCGCATCCATTCCTGTTATCAATGCCGCAATACCCTTCAGATTACCATTGCAACCACCATTAAATTTCACATTCATCACACGATTGGCATCGTCCAACTCAATTAATATTTGCCTGCAGCAGGTTCCCTTGGTTGTAAAATTTATTGTTTTCATTAAATAATAAGCTAATGTTAAAAATAGGATGACAATGATTTCCTAAACCATCGTCATCCTATCCCGTATTCAAATCAGATATTACTACTCTGGTTTCATATTTGTATAAACGTTCTGAACATCATCAAAGTCCTCCAGCTTCTCAACCATCTTATCGATTGTAGCACGAACCTCTGCGTCAACGTCTTTCAAATCGTTAGGTATATAAGTGAACTCACCACCAATATCCTCAAAATTCTGTTCCTCCAAGAATTTCTGAATCATCGCATAGCTCTTAGGATCACCGTATATTGTTATAGTGCCCTCCTCTGCGTCTTCATCAAATTCGTCCTCTACATTAAGGTCTATCAGTTCAAGGATAAGCTCATCCATATCCAGTCCCTCCTTCTTTTTGAATGTAAACACACATTTGTGGTCAAAGAGGAATGACAAAGAACCTGTAGTACCAAGTGTTCCATTAAATTTGTTGAACACAGAACGAACATCACCCACTGTTCGGGTTGTATTGTCTGTCAGCGTATCAACAAACACAGCAATTCCATGAGGGCCATAGCCTTCATAAGTAACTTCCTTATAATCACTTGTGTCTTTACCCAATGCATTTTTTATTGCGCGCTCAATATTATCTTTGGGCATATTCTCACGCTTACATACAGCAATTACCGAACGTAATGCTGGATTATTTTCTGGCTCTGGTCCACCAGCTTTTACAGCAATGGCAATTTGTTTACCAAGACGTGTAAACGTTTTAGCCATATGACCCCATCTTTTCATTTTTGAGGCCTTACGATATTCAAAAGCTCTTCCCATTATAGTAAATTTATATTTATGTTTTATTTAAAATTATCTTAACTCTGCTGACAAATTCTTCTTAAGACCTGCTATTATCTTATTCATAACAGCATCTATCTGCTTGTCGGTCAATGTCTTATTCTCATCCTGTAAAACAAAGTTCACGGCATAGCTCTTCTTTCCTGCTGGAAGATTTTTGCCTTCATACACATCAAACAATTCAATATTCTTCAATATCTTTTTTTCTGCCTGAAGTGCAATATTTTCAATCTGCTCAAACTCAATGTTTTTGTCTATCAACAAAGCCAAATCACGGCTAACGCTTGGATACTTACTTATCTCCTTGAACAACACCTTGTTTTTGCGTATCACATTCATCAGAGCCGCCCAGTTGATGTCAGCATAATATACTGGCATATCAATACCTGAGTTCTTTGTAATCGCTGCTGATACGATACCCATCTCAGCAATCCTCACTCCACTACGAGAAAGAACTGTCAGTCCTTTTGCGAATATATCATTATCGCATTGTGTTGTAACTACAGAGCCATTACTGAGTCCTACACGTGCAAAAATATTCTCTACATAAGACTTCAGTTCATAGAAAGAGCTATCCTCATCTACATGTGCCCAACTTCCTGATACACGTTTACCTGAAATCCACAATCCAAGATGATATTCTTCCTTATATGCCAATATTGGATTTTCAGCGTTGGCCTTGTCTGAATAATGCTGGTATGTGTTTCCAAACTCAAAGAGTCTTAAATTCTGATTTTTCCTATTCGCATTATACTGAATACTTTCCAGACCGCCAAACAGCAAAGACTGTCGCATGGTATTAAGATCCGAACTAAGCGGATTCATAATATTCACAGAGTTACACTCCGGATATGCCTTAAGATTCTTATAATACGCTCCTTTTGTCAGTGAATTATTAAGTATCTCATTAAAACCACTTCCAACAAGCTGCTCACTTATCAGATTCTCCATACGATACTTCCTGTCATCATCACCTTTTATGACAAGTGAACTTTTCAACTGTGTAGGTATCTCTACATTATTATATCCATAAATTCGCAGGATATCCTCAACAACATCACATGGACGCTGCACATCTACGCGATAAGCCGGCACTGATAATTCCAATCCGTCGTTTGTCTCTGCCTCTATTGTCATCTCAAGAGTTGACACAATACTCTTTACCACCTCAGATGGAATATCCTTACCTACTACACTATTAACATAATCATACTTCAATGACACCTTAAATGGAAGTATTGGCGTTGGGTAAACATCGTTAATTTCCATTGTTATTGTGGCATCTGCCAGTTGCTTGCAAAGTATAGCAGCCTGCTTCAGTGCATATATCGTCATATCAGGATCTACACCTCTCTCAAATCGGAAAGACGCATCTGTACTAAGTCCATGCCTACGTGCGCTCTTTCGTATCCAAGTAGGATTAAAATACGCACTTTCTAACACAACATTGCATGTAGTATCGTATGTTCCACTACCCTTACCTCCGAATACTCCTGCTATACACATAGCATCTTCCTCATTACAGATAGCAAGATCATTTGCACTAAGTTTATGCTCAATACCATCAAGAGTTACAAACGGCGTACCCTCAGGCATTGTCTTAACGATAATATGACCACCAGTTACCATATCTGCATCAAAACAATGTAGAGGCTGACCATAGGCCATCATAATGTAGTTTGTTATATCCACAATATTATTGATTGGTCGCAGTCCTATTACACGCAACTTATTTTGTAACCACTCAGGACTTTCCTTTACATTGCAACCAGAAAGGCTGACACATGCATAACGCTGACAAGCCTCCTCGTTTTCTATTGTGACATCTATTGGAAGAGATGTGTTATCAACAATAAACTCATCACAAGATGGACGATGCAACGATGTCTGATATCCGTTCTGAATAAGCCAGGCATACAAATCACGCGCCACACCCCAATGTGATAAAGCATCCGCACGATTTGCGGTGATATCCACCTCTATAAGCCAATCGCTTTCAATATTATAATATTCTGCGGCGGGAAGACCTACTGGCGCATCATCAGGAAGCACAATTATACCGTCATGACTTGTTCCAACACCAATCTCGTCTTCTGCACATATCATTCCATAGCTCTCTACACCGCGAAGTTTAGACTTCTTTATAACAAACTCTTTGTCGCCATCATAAAGTACACAGCCGATATCCGCAACAATTACTTTTTGTCCTGCCGCAACGTTCGGTGCACCGCAGACAATCTGAGATGGAGTCTCTCTTCCTAAATCTACTGTTGTAACATGAAGATGGTCAGAATCAGGATGATTCTCACATGTCAGGACCTTTCCTACATAAAGGCCTTTCAATCCGCCTTTTATCGTCTGTACTTCCTCAAGAGCCCCAACCTCAAGTCCAATTGAGGTTAACGCCTCACAAATTTTCTGCGGCTCAAGTTGAAAGTCTACGTATTCTTTAAGCCATTTATATGATATATTCATAATCCTTGATATATTTTAGAATTTCAGGGCACAAAATTACTAATTAAAAATTACATGAACAATTTTATTGAAAAATAAATGCCTCACAAAGCGTCACGACATAAGATATACAGCTACAGCCTCCGCACAACGCTCACCATCAATGCCTGCAGACACAATCCCCCCTGCATAGCCGGCACCCTCACCACAAGGGAACAATCCACGAATGTTAACATGCTGGAGTGTGGCACTGTCTCGTAATATACG
>JAFQGS010000068.1 GCA_017415455.1 Prevotella sp. | reverse complement strand
CTCTTTTTTACTTCATATACTTTTGCATCTGCTAATATTCTATACCAAAAACCTTGAAGGAAATGCCATAAGAAGCCCTCCTTCCCATCTAAAAAACCTAGACGAAATATATATCTATATACAAAATATAGAAAACATCTAAAAAACAATGGTAACTTTGTATATCTTAACTTCATCCGCCTTACTGATTCTGAGTGTGCTCCAGAATTAACCACAAGGTTATCTTGGTATATTCCATATTCTGTTAAAAGGAGTTCATAACTTTCTTTTGTTGAATATTTATTATGTTTAGAAGTCCACCATTCTAATGAATTTAAATTATCATCATAAAAAGGATGTTTCAAACAACCTATTTTACCTTCTGTTATATAAAGATGTTCATCCATAGATTTATTTTCGATCCGTCCATATTTATATTTAAATAATCGCAATAGAACCAGTGGGACAATACCATGTTTAATCCATTTTCCCATAAATATCCTTAAACACTCTGCTGTATATGCATTTACACAACTCGGAGTCTGCGATAACACATAATTAATTTCATCAATCAACTTATCACTTAAATACTCATCCGCATCTTGCTTCCATACCCACTCTGTTGAAATTGGTAAGTTTTCTAAAGCCCATTGAAATTGAGTTGCATGATTTACAAAGGCATGTTTATAAACTCTAGCCCCCATTTTTTCAGCTATTCTACAAGTATTGTCTGTTGAAAACGAATCTACCACAAATATATCTTTTGCAAATCGCTTGGCATTATTCAAACACCTTTCAATATGTATCTCTTCATTAAAAGTTAATACTATTACAGTAATATCTTGCTTACTCATCTTTAATTTCTCTTTTTTTTATAAACTTTGCAGGATTACCTCCTACAATAGTCCAAGGTTCAACATCTTTATAAACAGAAGCAGATGCACCAACAACCGCTCCTTCACCAATCTCAACTCCTAATCCTATAAAAGAGCGCGTTCCGACCCAAGCTTTCCTACGAATAATGATATCGCCTACAATCAAGGATGTTTTTGCATTGTTTATTTCATTTACATTATGCCCTGCCGTACATAAGTAACTATACTGAGAGACACACACATTTTCCTCTACAATAACATTTGCTTGATTATAGCAAATCACATCTGGTCCAAGACAGCTACCTTTTTCCATTTTTAAATTCCAAGGCGCCCATATCTTAACAGAAGAATAGACATAAGCCATATATGAGATTTTAGCTCCAAAAAGTCTCAATAATATCCATCTCCACCACCAAAATACTTGCGTTGGGAACAATCTAAAAAACAACAGACAACATACATTCCAAAATGCCCGTTGTATCTTAGTTTTTTTATTTACTCTACCTAAATTAATCTTTTTCATATTACATTTCTATTTCATTTTTTCGAACAACAGTTAACTATATACCATATGCTCATACATCCTCACAAACATCTCCGCCACACGCTCAGACGCATACCTCTCCTCCACGAGCCTTCTGCCGTTAACACCCATCTTCTTCAGCCGAGCCTCATCACATCTCAGGAAATCCCTCAGAGCCTCTGTCAATGGTTCCTTTCCTACAGCAATCCACCATCCGCAGTCTCTCAGCTCCAGTTCCCTCCACGGCGCTCCCCATGTCGTTATCACAGGCGTACCGCTTGCCAAAGCCTCCGGCACCACAATACCGAAGTTCTCACTATGCGTAGGCAGCACAAAGAGGTCAGCCTCCTTATATAGTTCCCATTTCTGCTCTCCGAACACAGGCCCCGCAAAACGAAACATATAACCAACCCCTCTCTCAGAAGCCAGTCTCCTCAGCCTCCCCACATAGTCATCCTCACCCGGTCCTGCCACAACAATCTCATAACCATTGAGCTCATCCTTTAGCGCTGCCACCGCATCAATCAAGAACTCAATACCTTTCTTCACATGCACCCGGCTAAGGAAGAGCAGTCTCTTTCTTCTCTTCCACGAAGTCTTCATCGCTATGCCGTCAATCTGCACACAATTAGGAATCACCCTCACGCATCCGTTCCAGCCTAATCCTAAAAGGTTCTCCTTCTCACTCTCCGCTGTTGCATGAACTAAGTCTGCGCATTCTATACCCTTTCGCTGATACATCAATATTGCCGGCAGCTTCCTTGTCCAGTAATGTCGTTTCATTATCCACGGCTCCAGCATTCCGTGCGGAGTATAAACCACCTTATATCCCGCCTCTTTAGCCCATATTGCAGTTTTCGCACTCTGCGGCAGCCAGCATCCATTCACATGAAACACATCCGGTCTTATCTCATCCATCAGAGCCAAGAACATCCTCTTCGACCTGTTAGAGAACGGATTATTATCCATCGGGATAAAGTGAATCTTACAATTCTCCATATCCAACATCATCTCAGAACTATGAGTAACGACGTGCAGTTCGCACATCGTTCCCAGGTCACGTGTCAGCAACTGCATATATGCGCCGACTCCTCCCGAGCGTTTGTCAATGCTCGGTGTATAATGTAATATTCTCATCTGCAATTATTATGGAATGTTTGGGATGATATTAATTATTACTGCGAAGCTGATGAGCGGCAGTGAATAATTATTATGGTTTAGGAAGTTGACAAGTTAATAAGTTTTTGAGTTGACGAGTAAACTTATCAACTCAATCAATCAACTTGTTAACTTGTCAACTCATTAAACTTACCTGATAGACTTCAAATGCCAATCCATTAATCCCTGCCAAATAAGTCACGAGTATATACTTTGTCTATCACGTCATCAAGACAAGAATCATATCTATTTGCAATAATAGCGTCACATTGAGATTTAAACACCGAAAGGTCATTCACTATCTTACTCCCGAAGAAAGTGCTGCCATTCTCAAGCGTCGGCTCATATATTATCACCATCGCCCCTTTCGCCTTAACACGCTTCATCACACCCTGTATAGACGACTGTCTGAAATTATCACTATTCGACTTCATTGTCAGGCGATACACCCCTACAATAGGAGTTTGTTTATTTCCCTCCGTAAACTCGGCATTTACATAAGAGTTATTCTCTGTATACGAATACCATCCAGCCTTTCTCAATACCCTGTCCGCAATAAAGTCCTTCCTTGTTCTGTTACTCTCAACGATAGCACTCATCATATTCTGTGGCACATCCTGATAATTAGCCAGCAACTGCTTAGTATCCTTTGGCAGACAATACCCCCCATATCCAAACGATGGATTATTATAATGTCCACCAATACGTGGGTCAAGACACACACCGTTTATTATCGCCTGAGTCTCCAGACCTTTCATCTCCGCATACGTGTCAAGCTCATTAAAATAGCTCACCCTAAGCGCCAGATACGTATTGGCGAAAAGCTTTACCGCCTCTGCCTCCTTCATTCCCATCAGCAATACATCCACATCCTCTTTAATGGCACCCTCTTTAAGCAGTCTCGCAAACTCTTCCGCCTTGTCACGCATAAACGCCGCATCCGTGACCTTGCTGATAGCCGCATTCTCCTCCAAAAACTCCTCACCCTCTATAACCTTTGGATATCCTACAATAATTCTGCTTGGATACAAATTATCATAAAGCGCCTTACTCTCACGCAAGAACTCTGGCGAGAACAACAGGTTAAACATCTCCGCGCCCTTCTTCGCATACCTCACATAAAGCTGTCGTGTATATCCTACAGGTATAGTAGACTTTATCACCATCACCGCCTTAGGGTTCACCCTCTGAACAATATCTATCACATCCTCTATGTGATGCGTATCAAAATAGTTTTTCTCCGGGTCATAGTTCGTTGGCGCTGCAATCACCACATAATCAGCATCTCTGTACGCCATTTCCGCGTCCAACGTAGCATGAAGCCTTAGATTCTTATCCTTTAGATATTTTTCAATATACTCATCCTGTATTGGCGACTGGCGGTTATTTATCATCTCCACCTTCTCCTTAATCACATCCACCGCCACCACATCATTGTGCTGGCTCAGTAATGTTGCTATGCTAAGTCCCACATAGCCTGTACCTGCTACCGCTATCTTCATAATATATTATTTACCTCCTAAAATTGAGTACGCATTATCAACCATATTACATACAGACAACGAGCCCTTGACCAGATTTCTCGCCTCTGTACCCATCTGTTCAATTCTCGCCACATCTATGTTTTCAATTCTTTTTATACAGTCCTCCATGTCTGAGAATATCATACCATTCACCTCATCCACTATATATGAATACTCAACACACTGCAAAGTATCATTATTCCTTCTGAAGGTACATATTGGTTTCCCGTATGCCATAGCCTCCACTATAGACAGCCCCACCCATCCCGGTTGGAAATACAAGTCAGCTAAGGCAAACAGATTCTTCTTCACCTCTTTATCATAAACAGCCCCGAAATCATAAACATTCCCAAACTCCGAGAAATCCGGTTTGTAGTCTCCATCACCAATAATAACAAATCCGAATCTATCTTTGTCCAGGCGTCTTATCGTTTCCACCAGCAAGTCAGTTCTGCGAAAGGGATTTGTAAATCTGGCACAGAACATCAGCACCACTCTTTCTTTTATTCCATATTCCTTTCTCAGTTCATCCTTTGTCATATCTGGTCTAAAATCCACCATCTCATCCACCCCGCTCAGCGTATTATTTAATGCCACAACACTCTTTCCTGGGAACATACGTTTCCATTGTTCTGTTTCCTTTTCCATATACACCCATGCCCCATCCGCCATCGCCAGCATCCATCTAAGCAGTATATTAGGCTTCTTCTCCTCCCGAAGATATCTTTTCACGGAAATGCCCTGCCCCCACAGTATTATTTCCTTTCCATGAAACCATTTAGTCAGCAGCAGCAGCCATGTGGTGATATGTGCGAAATGCCACATCAGCACCAACGTGTCGTATTTCCTCCCCAACAACACCCACGGACTATAAACGAGGAAGCCCTTTATCTGTCTGTTTGATATATATATCAGTCCGTCTGCATCCACATTAAACCCACTTTGCTGCGCACAATTCATAGAATTATACACATACACATCCATCTTCTCACATCTGTTTTTAAGACGTGAGAAAAATTCAGTTCTATAATGCGGCACCTCCGGCTGAAGTATTGCAATATTCTTACATCCCACTTTAATAAAATCTATTTGCTTTATTCCTTTTAACTAAGATATGTTTGTCACGCACAGAAGCGTTTAATGCTCACGTTGTCGTTATAGTTCACGTTAATCAACTAACTCATCCATTTACTCCCCTCTCATTATGGAGAGGGGTTGGGGTGAGGCTCCTCGTCAACTCGTCAACTCGTTTACTTGTCAACTTATTAATTGTTCACTTAAGATTCCTCACAGTCATCCTTTTCAGGCAATCCGCCGCAACTTGTTTATAATACCAATGTCACTCATCCAATAGTCTTTTCATATCAATCATATCCATTAACATATCGGACACCCCACTTTGCACTTTACGACAAAACATTTTTCCAGAGTTAACTAACTTCTCTAAATCTTTTTCTGTGTAAACTGCAATAGAACTAGTATATTCTATATAATGCAAAGGTGTAAGTCCCACTAATCCAGGATAAGCACCCTCGTGCAGAATCGCATTTTTACTATAAGGTGAATTAAAAACAATCGTCTGGATCATTAATTCATCAGGTGCTAATGCCGTTTTGAAATAAGACCTGTAACATTTATCATTCTTATACTCATCATAAACATAGCTTAAGCAATCATAAGTAAGACACCACCATGACGAGCCACAAAACACATCCGTCCTGCATCTATCAGCATTTAATATATAATTCAACTTTGTTATTCCAATAAAACCTAATCCCTCTCTAACGATACCATAGATAAGTCTTCTGATTCTTTTATTTGAAATTATTGGGAAATCCCTATAATGATAAAGGCATACCCTAGTCTGCATTTTGTCAGGTTTGTAACAGTTGGTTAAGTTCATTCCTTTTATATACTCTTTAGTAGGGTTAGACTTCATATAGTCCATTATCTTACGATTACTCCACAAGGGATAATCTAAACCCGAAAGAAAAAAAATTCTGTCAAATTTTATTTTCGAGGACAGACATGCCTGTATCAGTAACCATTGATACTCACACTGTGAATACCCACCCCAGTTAACAGCTACCCTATGTTTCATAAAAAACACAGACTCCTTTATCTGCTTTGTAATGCATCTTTTAAACAGAGTCTCATCAGCTTTTTTATCAATATGTATAAAAAAAGTCGTAACATCCTGCATATACAACGCAGACAACAATCTCGACAACTGCTTAGGATCTGTATGTGCTGCGACTAAATACGCTATCTTCATAATATATCTATTTAAAATTTACAATCTTTTTCAGGCAATCCGCCAGATGGCGTTGCCCTTTTTCGTTAAGATGTATCACATCCCTGTACATCGTCTCCGCCTCTCCGTTTCTCAGTCCCTGCATCAGCGGCACCTCATTCTCCTGTGCCCATGCAATGATACTCTTCCCCATGCTGTTATATTCACCCTTTGCCAGTTCTCCCTGCTCCGCATGCAGATATATTGCGAAAGGTATATTCAGCGAGTCCGCTATATCCTTCAGTTTGTCAAAGCCAGGATTAAAGACATCAGACTTCGCCCTCACATATCCATTATTGGCAACCTTTGCATCCGGGTCATCCTTTGTCCTGCCTATTACGCCCCACACCCTTGGAACCACATACCGCCCCAGCAGTTCAGCAATCGCAGACATATACTGTCCGTCAGGATAGTTGGGCATTACCCCCACCACCTCCTCGTGCGACATCACATCCCTTGCGTCATGACTGCTGCACACCAGCACCATCGCCTTTGCCCCGAAAGCGCCATGCTTCTTTATATATGCCGCACAGTTGTCCGGTCCCCAGCTGCCACATGATACATTCAGCATCTGCATGCCCGTCTCAAGCGTAAAGAGCGTAGATGCCAGCGAGTCCTGGTCCATCCACGTACCTCCGAACAGCACTGAGTCGCCCAGTCCCAGCACCCTCACCCTTGTCGTGTCCGGTTCCTCGTTACGTTGCGACCATGAGTTATAGAAGATTCTCGCCCCGAACCTCCTTCTCTCCTGATTAGGCTGCGCTATATATTCATACTCCTCGCTCCGCTGATAGAGCAGAGCATCGCAGAAGCCAAAGGCGAGGCGAAGACATGTTTCCAATATAAAAAATAACAAAACAATAAATAATAGTTTTTTTATCATCTCCTATACAATATCGCATTTATAAAATTTCCTATAGTCATCTAGAACACTTACTGTGAGCCAAAATACAAAACAAAGGTACCATCCCGATTGGAATAGATACGCCTCAAACATTGTATGTAAACATAAATATGCAAGTATGGCACTATACAATGCCATCCTTGTATTATCACGTAGCAATCTTAAAGGCAATATTGCCCTGAAAACTATAAGGATAGATAAAACGAATCCTATAATTCCTGTTTGTGAAAGTACAGTTAACCATCCTGAGCCGGTTTCTGCTCTACCGGTTTTAGCCTCATCATCAATTCCTGTAACACCAAAACCAATACCCCAAAGTGGCGATGACTCAAATTCTTTTATTCGCATATTCCACAATTGAGTACGTGACGTTTCACCATCCTCGTCAACAAATTCCATTCCTCCTTTCTTTGACTGCATCTTCTCAGAATCAGCCATTAAGATTGGAGTAGCTATGCACGCAAGTAATGCAAAAGAGCAAAGCATTACAAATGTTCTAATTATTTTTTTATTTGACAAGAATATCAAAAGAACCGACGCTCCAATACTTATACCTAATGCAGAACGAGAAGCTCCCCATACTAGTGTTTGTAAGGTCAGAAAAATCAGAGGCAGCATAAGCAATGCCATTATTCTTTTCTTATTATTCCATAATCTATTCATCCAATATGAAAGAAAAATAACACCTATACCACATGCAGCGCTTAACCACATTGGATTATTAGTAAAACCAGAAAATGACAAAGTAAAATCTTGCCCTATATAAAGCCAATGCTTCAACTGATAATTAATATTTACCATATGTGCATAGTTATTCAATAATCCTGTTATTATATAACCAAATAGACTAAAAAAGAGAAAACGTTCTTTAAACTTATAGAATTTATATGATGTCTTACATAGAGTTATATATAAGATTATACACATCATAACCCAACGAGCATCTAACACTGCTGTATTTATTATCGTTGAGAATATTATTATGCCAATAAGCATAAGTGTTAGTTTTGCCCTTTCTCCAGCCATGTATGTTTTCATCTTTACAATTGCAAAAACAAATACAATCCAGACCATATAATATAACTGAGCAGGTAATGTATAGGAATATAGATTAGCGAATAAGCATATTGATAGTAATATCTCCCTATAATTAGAAAATAACTTTATATACTTCATAAATAACTTTGTTTAAATTTACAACAGCATTCAGAAACACCTTAATTTATTTCTTAGTTCTACTATTTTATTCTCATACAGAAGCTCTTTACTGTAACTTAATATAGCCTGCTTATATGAAACATTACCGTTTGTAACTTGACGGGTCAGAATATCTAATGATTTTTTGAAACTATCATTTGAATCAAAACTGAATAAAAATCCTTCCTTCTCAAAACCAGAATACCCTCTGGCACTTATCTTATGCGCAATAACAGGCAGACCACACCTGAAGCCATCCATAACACGCAGTTTCATACCACCTCCGAGCCTTGTCGGACATAAGAAGATATCACACTGTTCTATTATCGACAGAATATCCTTGGGATTAGGTATTATTGTTATGTTTGGATAATCCTCTACCCTCTTTATTAAGCTCTGTGGTGGATTCTTCCCCGTAAGGACAACATCCATGCCGTCAGGCATTAGCGGATACAACTCATCTAAGAAATATGTCAGGCCGTCAAGATTCTGCACATTGCCCATTGTCCCACTGATGACAATCTTCAGTCTGTCATCATTAAAAGGCTTAAGACAATCAGGCTTTATCTCATCACCCTTCCGCAAGAAACAACCTCCCACAAAATCCTTTGTTGTGGAAGCGCCATACACCTCTTTAAACTTTGCCTTGTCCTCCTCTGTCAGGAAGATATTGTAATCACAGTTCAGATACGACACCCTCTCACATTGTTCCACCACAGGCAGAATAAGTTGTCTCTTTAGCCATGACTTGGTATTATCCCGACTATACTCAACCTGATAATTATGGTTTATGACAATCGTCTTAACACCATATTTCTTGGCTGCCTCCACTAAAGAACCTGCTATTCCGCTCTCGTCAAACACACAATAGTCATACTCTCCGCTCCTCAGCAACCCGCTTGCCATCTTCTGATGGCGATGCAACAATCCCGTTATTGGAGACATCAACTTGCTTAATCTGCCTCTTGGCTTCACGCCGACAAACCTCACATTCTCCGGATAGTCCGTATCCCTGTCCTTCAGATATTCCTCACAGATACAGAAATCGAAATCCGCCCCATGGAACACATCCCTAAATGCATCCATATAATTTCTGCACGCATAACATCCTCCGCCGATACCCCACGGATTATGTTTTAATATATATAGTATTTTCATATCACAACCTCATTATAAAATCCGCCAGTTTTCTCTGCAGCAACATCTTTCTGTACCCCAGTGTCTTTTTCTTTGGGTCTGTCTGCTCACGTGTTGACAGTCCCGCATTCGCATTCCAGCTCTGTGCCACACGGTGTATGCATACCACATCATCCATATTGGTATATCCAGGTTGGTCAAACCACTTATACGGATATACATGAATGCCGTTCTCCAGCACCTGCAGCTTGTTTACGCTGTCACGAGAGTCATATCCATAATTCTCAGCCAGTCGCATCTGCACCATAGGTATTATTGTCATGTCATAACGCAACTCCTGTGGCAGTTTCTCATTGCGTGAACGTATGAAACGCCTGTTCTCATAATACTCCAGGCACTCTTTTATGAAAGGATGTCCTTTCTCCGCTCCGAAGCAATGTGATGTAAGCGTGGCATAGTCGTCTTTCCCTTGCTCCTTATGCACATAGTACTCCCTGCCAATGAACATCCCGTCATTCAGGAAGGGGTCGAAGCTCTTGAACATCTCCACGTCGGTATCCAACCAGATGCCGCCATAGTGATATACCGCATACAGACGGACAAAGTCGGCTGCGAAAGCCCATTTCCTCACCGACACCGCCTCATTGGCGAATGTGTTATTGCAGGCAGCCAGTTTCTCGGCATCCCACAACATAAACTCATAATCGGGAAGCACCTTCTTCCACGTGTCCATGCACTCCTGCAGGAATGCCGGATATGGCTCACCGCTGAACCAACTGTAATGTATTATTTTGGGTATCATATTTTTAGAAGTTAACAAGTTGATTGTGTATAAGTTGACGAGGAGCCTCTCCCCCCCGCCCTCTCCTTGGAGAGGGGACTTCAATGCTTTCAGAAGTTGACGAGTCTTTATAAGAAGTTAGAAGAAGGTAGAGGAAGATAGAAGGAGATAGAGGACGTATGCGTGTCAAGCTATTGTCTGAACTCCTGACGTGTTGTTGAGCGAAAGCGAAAAACTCCTGCACTCCTAAGCGAAGCGTCATTTCTTCATAAGTCCTAATTCATAATTCCTAATTAAGAGTGAGAAGTCACTCCTGCCTCCTAAGAGAGGAACCCTCCTTCATAATTCATAATTCTCAATTAATAATTGAGAGTGAGAAGTCACTTCTCACTTTTCATTCTTCATCCTCAAATAAATCTTATTAAACAGGAAATATCCTCTTATGTTGATATCTGCCAGTTTTATCTTGATATTTCTCACAAAAGAAAATCCAAGTGCCCTGTAGGTAGAGACAATATCACTTACGGTATGCTGAAACTCCTTTATATTCAGATGAGACACCAGCGATGCGGAATAAATAAGGTTCTGCAACAGCTTCATTATGCGATAGTCATACCACGGCTCTACTATTATACCATTGTCCTTTGTCCAGTCTGCCATGTTACGCAGTACAACGGGCAGGTCCTCTACTGCCCTTTCCCTATATGTAGCATCACCAGTGGCAGAACCCTCACGCAGACGGTAATGATACAGCAATGCCAACATCCTTACAGGACGTTGACAACGTGTAAGGTATTTGTACTGAAACTCAAGATCTTCCGCAAGGCGTATCCCGCGAGTGAAACGAAGCGGACGCTGATGGTGGTCAACGCATCCGCGCCTGTACCACAGGCGCGGATGGTGATAGCAGATATGCTTTGTCAGAAAGTCATTCTTTGACAAGCATTCGTCTATCACCATTGGTGCCTCGGCACCGGCATCTGTCAGACCGGGCGACATGCCGTCGCTGAAGTTCTGTAGGTCGAACATCACAAGGTCTGCCTCCTTGTGCTCCTCTAACCATCGCTGCATCCATCCCACCTGGCGCATATCGACAACATCATCGGAGTCGACAAACCATATCCACTCCCCACGTGCCACATCAAGACCGGCATTACGTGCAGCTGCCACGCCGCCGTTCTCCTGGTGTATGACAATGAAGCGTCTGTCACGCCGTGCATAATCGTCACATATCTGTGGGCAGCCATCTGGTGAGCCGTCATCTACAAGTATTGCCTCCCAGCAGTCTGACGGGGATGCGGATATACTGTCAAGGCATTCGCGCAGATAGGGCTCAACCTTATATACTGGTATTATTATTGAAAGAAACATATTTTGTTAGTTTATGAGGGGCCTCTCCCCCAACCCCTCTCCATAGCTATACATTGGTATATGGCCATATACTATAAAAAGTATCGCTACACCTTTGATAGCGTCTAAATATTCTATTCGTGGTTTCATCTGATTTACAATTTGCGACATATTAAGTAACGTGCTTATTTTTATACATTACTAATTTGTATGCCTTCAAGAGATATCTATTAAATATCGTGAGGAAACGTACCAGACTCCTATATTTAAAAATCTCATTCAACGTATCCATGAAAGGAATATTTACATATAGATTCTTTAAATTATGATAATCTCTATATTCCTTATACAACATCGGCGGCAATAATTCTTTAATCACAGATTCACGTTCCTCCATCCTTAATGTGTTATTGGAACTTATACCCGTTGTGTCAAAGTTACATATTGGAAATGCCAAGGACTTATAGTCATATTTTCCTGTGACATACTCTGTAATCATATACTTCCAGTCTGACACTATACTGAGTTTCTCGTCATACATTCGCTCTTTCAGACTATCTAAGCGCATAAACGCCGCTTGATGTATAACAGAATGGTACAGCCAAAAACCTAAAGATATCTTTTGCGGTGGGGCTACTGTAGAGATTATTTCATTATTCCTGGTCATATTTGCCTTACCGACAATCAAATCAGCATTGCACAAGACAGGTGCGGCATGAGAAAGCACATTATTATCAACAAAAGTATCACCTGCATTCATAAAAATACAATACTCTCCAGATGCTTTCTCTACACCCTTGTTCATTGCGGAATAAACTCCGTTATCCTTCTCGGACACCCAATATGATATATATTCAGAATATCCAGCAATCAGTTCTGCACTGCCATCTGTTGAACCACCATCAATTATGATATACTCATAATCTGTATAATCCTGGCTTAATACCGACTTTATAGTCTGGCGTAAACCTGCTATATCATTATAACATACCGTTATTACACTTATATGTTTCATTTATTTCTTTTTAATCCCAACAGCCACAAGGAGGCGAATTGACTCTTTTCTATAAGAATGACAGATGTTAAATAATAATTATTTATATAAGATAATATTTCACTCCATAAGAATTTAATATGATATTTGAGTAATATCAGATAGTCATATTAAAACATCACCAATAACATCCGTTCTCAATAGACTTTGAATTTGCAGGGGTTTCTGCCTCAAGAGGACGTACCCAATACTTATTATAACAATCTATGTATCGGTATTTTGTCTTATATATCTCTTCTGTCTCCCATCTCCGCCCTTTTATACCAAACAGCAATTGGAGTACACCACCAAGATGTATCGCTTGCTTGCCTTGACGCTTACAATGGGCTGCAAGAGGGAATCCGTAAGCCCCGCAGCCTAACAGACATATATCGTAGTCAATCTTATCTATCTCATCTTTCATATACTGCAAAGCCTCAAACCAGTTATCAAAGCGTGTTTCTTCACCTGCTTGACTTTGTACAGCCTTCAATGTTCTGAGCTCAAATTCGGGCAGGATTTTTGTATCATCAAAAAGAAGATGACGATTTAAATATTGATGTTCTATTGTTTTAGCAAATGGATGTACTACAAGAACTTTTTTCCCTTCCAAAGCCGCAGACCATGGATTCGATGTAAGCAAAGGGGTCATTAGTTCTCTATCAACTTTTATAGCATCCGACAACTCGCTTTCAAAAAGTCTTTCATTATACCGCCAACTACCTAATACATCAACCTCTTTCATATCATCACGCATCAAATCCAGAAAACGATACATCAGAGTCTCATCTGGATAAGGGAAAAAACCTGCATTGTTGCATAATGCTGCAGCCTGAGATTTCCTAAAATAATTGGGTTCTGTTTTCCAACTTATATATCCCCAGTTGCTTCTTCTCTCTTTCATCATTAAAGCATTATCCAAAGAGGTTAATTCAATACTACCAAATCGGGCAACCATCAAGGGGCGCCCTGATGAAATCTCATCAAAGATAATACTCTGTATCAGATCCTTGTCTTTGATACATTCAGGAGGTAATGGTTCCGAGAGAGGATGAAATAATTTCTTATAAACACCTCTTAGAAATATCACTTGTTTTTCTGTCATTGAATTACTGATTATTATTGAATTTGATTCCTTTTATTTTATATCTCTTCAAAAGGAATTGCCTTCCAAAACATGTGTTTACTATCATATACTTTATGAAAATTTTAAAGTCCCAAGCCCGATATTTATTCAAATATTTCCAATATTTCATGTTGAATGCACGATTGAAATATAGACTTCGTTTATATAATTCATTAAAATGATCTTTTGTAATTACCCCCGCGAAACTCCCATTATAGTAACGATTGTCAAAATATAATTTACAGTCATATACACTCATCATCAGTTTTATAGTTGCATCAAAATCTTTCAGATGACTTGCGCTTTTCTCCAACACTCTATACATCCCAGTTACTATATTAAGATGTTTTATTTTTGACTCGTTGGCAAAATAGCTACATAAAGGAATATCTCCCATTAACCATTTATCCGCAGGAATTTCTTTTCGATATTTATCATATAAACTACGACGACAGACTATAGATAAAGTCGGAATTGGCAGTTCTTTAAATAAAACTATAGCATCAGCAGAACGTCCCCACTGACCTGTTATTATTTGTTCTTGCTCATTAAAAACATTTACCGTAGTATATGTGAGACCATAATCTATATTATTTTCTAAGAAATCAACTTGCACCTGCAATTTATTGGGATCTATCCAATAATCATCACCTTCACACAATGCAACATATTTACCATGAGTATGCTCATCCATTATTCGACGTAAACTTCCATCTCGTTTCGAATATTGATTCTCAACTTCATATATAGGTTTAATTATGTCTGGATATCTTTCCGCATACTCACGAATAATGTCTGCAGTTCCATCAGTTGAAGCATCGTCATGTACAATAGCTTCAAAACGGAAGTTTGTTTTTTGCATGACAAATCCCTCCAAGCATTGCCGGATATACGGTTCATGATTGTATGTTATACAACGAATAGTTACCATCAAAGGCATAGAATCAATTGAGTTCATCTGTATTTATCTGTATTTATTTCCTTTTTAATAAGTATTTTATGTCTTTTAATTCTTCCATTTTAAAAAATAATGCCATTCCTATATATACCCCAACACCTAATAGCCCTCCTATGAGAATTTGAAGAATCATATTAGGTATTACGAATGTTGTTCCTAAGGAAATGAAAAATACAAGGAATGATAATAACAATGAAGGCAATAAATCTTGCATCTGCCTGAAAAATCCAAGTTTTATTATTTTCTTTGTGTAATATGTATTTACGATAAGACTAATAACACTAGAGAATACACCTCCAATACAAAAAAAGACCAGTCCTAAAGGCAGGGTGAGCAATAGAATTACAACTCCGTATATTTTCTTTATTATTTCAAGTTTGAGAAAATAATCACTTCGTCCCTTTACTAATAAAAGATTAAGATTAATACCATGTATAGGATACCACATCAAAGAAAAACAAATAATTTGCAATAATATAATACAGTCTTCCCATTTTGCAGAAATAACTACAATAATAAGGGGCTGCGCCAAACCTGCTAATAACATCATAACAGGAAAGACAACGAAAGCTGTTACCTTTAGTATTCTACGATAACTATGCGCCAAAACATCATCATCTTTATTCATTTTGGAAAGGACTGGAAATGTCACATTAAAAATTACTCCATTGATATTTTGAGAAGGTAATGTTGCATAACCTCTTGCCCTATTATAAACACCTAAATCAGTTGGAGAATAATACTTTCCTATAAAAAGTGGAGTAATATTGTTATATAACGTGTCAAGCAACTGAGACCCCATAAGTTTATTCCCAAATCCCCATAGATATTTGAATGACTCTTTAGACCAGCCTGTTTTCGGGAACCATCGTACCACATAGACGTTTATGCATAATCCGACGATGCCGGCAAACAGGTGTGCTATTGTAAGAGCCCATACTCCATAACCATATACTGCCATGACTATACCAATAACACCTGATATTATGCGACAAACAACACTTATTTTGGCGGGTGTCTTAAAGTCCAAACGACGTTGTAGTATAATATTCTGTGGTGTGCCTAATGGCCCATATATAAAGCTAAGTGCAGTAACACGCATTAATGGCTCTAATACAGGAGTATTGTAGAAATCTGCTATCCATGGAGATGCAAAGAAAAGCAGCAGATAACAGATTATGCCAACAAGTGTGCTATAATAGAATGCTGTTGATAAGTCATATTCTGTCAATTCTGGTTTCCGTACCATCGCTGTGCTGAATCCTGCATTGGCAAAAACCCCAGCAATAGCAATAAATACAGCTGGCAATGCTGTAATACCATAGTCAGATGGCGACAACAGACGCGCCATTACAATCCCAATTATGAAATGTATTCCATAATTGGAGAATTGTTCGGCAAATTTCCAGTATAGACCTATCTTAGTTTGTTGCTTGAGACTCTCTTCTGACATATACTATTAATTAGAACTTTTATTGATTCTTTTTAATCCCAACACCTCACCACTTCCTCTCTGTAGTTGTCGCAAAGAACTCTATTACGAGGCGGTCTATCTGCCGCTGATGATGTTCGGTTGCTTGCGAGCGGAGGTAAGAGATGACACGATTGTAGAGAATAATGTTGTTTGACTGTCCGCTTCAGACTTTACTGTAAGTGCTCTTACTGCACCTCAGGTCGGCACACAGCAGGTCTATGGCTATGCGCATCTGCTTACGGATATCATCTATCGATGAGCCGAAAGAGATAAGTTTAAAATCTGAATGTTTCATCTTATATATTTGTTAAAGGATTTGACGCTTCGTTCAGGAATTCAGGAGTGCAGGAGTGACTTCTCACTCCTAATTATGAATTAGGAATTATGAAGAAATGACGCTTCGTTCAGGAGGCAGGAGTATAGGAGTGACTTTTCACTCATAATTATGAATTAGGAATTATGAATTATGAAGAAATGACGCTTCGTTCAGGAATTCAGGAGTATACTTTTTAGGAGTGTAGGAGTATAGGAGTGCAGGAGTGCAGACAATAGCTTGACACGCATATGTCCTCTATCTCCTTTTATCTTCCTCTACCTCCCTCTATCTTCTTTTCACTTTTCACGTTAATCAACTTATTAAAGGAGTGAAGGAGTGTAGGAGTGACGCTTCGCTTAAGAGTGCAGACGTATGCCGGTCATGCACATGAATTCATTGCCTTACACGTCATCAAATAACCCGTTTACTGACTACAATCAACCAGTCATGTAATTCGTGTAATCCGCTTAATTCGTAGTCTTGTCAACTCGTTTACTTGTTCACTATAATTTGTTAATTTATGTCACCACAGTACACATTAAAGGGTGTACTGGAGTTTTTACAGAATCACATAATTTTGCGATATGAATTATGAAGGAGTGACGATTCGTGCAGGAGTGCAGGAGTGACTTCTCACTCTTAATTATGAATTAGGAATTATGAATTATGAACGATACCATTAAACATTAACCATTAAACATTAACCATTAATCAATCAACTCGTCAACTCGTTTACTTGTCAACTATACATAACTTAAACCATTACATTTATGATTAACCCTAAAGAACTGATTATTAATGAATTTAAAGAGGCTGACAACTCACCGAATGTCAGTCCTTTGCTGCTCCAGTTAGACAGCCATCGCATCACTCTGAAAAGTGAGATTCCTGATGAAGAGTTTTTGTTTAAGATTCATGGCGTGCCATGTTTCCCAAGAAGAGATCTGTCGGCGGTAACAGGACAGGCGAAGAGCGGTAAGACGTTCTTCTTGTCTATGCTGATGGCTTGTGCCACAAAGAGGAATGTTCTTGCTCTTGAACGTATCAGAGAGACGCCGCTGAGGGTGATGTGGTATGACACGGAACAGAGCGAGCGCAGCACGTTAGACATCCTGAGAAACCGTGTATCACCATTATGTGACGGTGTCAACGGGGCAGAGAACGTATATGCCTTCAATGTCAGAAGCATAAGCTGCGAAGAGCGTATGGACATGCTCACCGAGGGTATCATCGCCTACCGTCCCGACATCGTCATCCTGGATGGCATACGCGACCTTGTGAAGGATATCAACGATGGCGTGAGGGCGACAGAGATTATCGAGCGTCTGATGCGTCTGGCAGAGGAGTACAACTGCAACATCGTATGCGTGCTACACCAGAACAAGGGGTCAGACAGCAGAGGTCTTCGCGGATGGCTGGGCACGGAACTGACGAACAAGGTGTTTGAGGTGTACAGCTGCGAGAAACAGAAGGAACGGGGAGTGTTCTGCGT
>JAFQGS010000067.1 GCA_017415455.1 Prevotella sp. | reverse complement strand
TCCATTCGTCCCTCTGCACCGACAAACAGCAACTTTGCCTGTGGGTGCTTTGACTTTATGGCATTGGCTATTGATATGGCTGGAAAGATATGTCCTCCAGTGCCGCCTCCACTTATTATTATTCTTAAGTCCTTATCCATATTGATATGGTATTGTTTATTTCGCAAAGATAATTAAAAATTCTCTCTCAGTTGATATTTATTATATGTTTTTTATGCTGTAACAGGCTGTCTGCTTGTTAATTGCTCTTTTCCAACCTCGTCTTTCTTTTTGGCAGAGTGGCTGACGCTTAGAATAACGCCAATGTAAACACAATTGACAATAGTAGATGTCCCTCCTTTGCTTATAAGCGGAAGGGGTTGTCCTGTAACAGGTGCCAGACCTACGGCAACAGCCATGTTGAACATTGCCTGAGTCACGAGCAGCAAGGCGAATCCCATCACGAGAAGTGCAGGGAATGTGTTAGCGCATCGATTTGCTATTATTGCTGTTCTGAATAACAGTATTATGTAAGCCATACATACAGCGAGGGCGCCTAATATCCCGAGTTCCTCAATGATGATGGCGTATATGAAGTCGGAGAATGCTTGCGAGAGGAAGTCACGCTCAACAGAATTTCCCGGCATCTGACCAACGATGTTTGATGAAACAATGGCGATGTTGGCATGTGCAACCTGTGCGTCTTTATCAAGATCATAATCTTCTGGAGCAACCTTCTCGCTGTTAAGGAATTTCTTTATTCGTGATTTCCAGGTTGAGGATCTGTGCAATATCTTCTCAAGTTTGCTTTTCTCCTTTACCTCTCCCTGGGCGACATATTCTGTTTTTACACCCTCTTTGTTCTTATCCAGACTCTCGTCGTCGCCAATCATCCAAATGGCGGATACTGCAATGACACCTGTCAGTATTACGATTCCCATCAGTCTGCCCAGTTGTTTAAGCGGTACTCTGCCGATGAACATCATAATAAACACAACAAGGGCAAGTAAGAAAGCTGTGGAGAAGTTCTCCACAAAGATAAGCGGTATGATGCAAGCGCTGACAATAAGAATGTATGTAAAGGCTCTCGGGTCAGCGCCCTTTTCTGTTTGCATCGCGCTAAGTATCTGTGCTTCAGCCAGGATTAATGCTCCTTTGGCGAGCTCCGAAGGTTGGAATGGGATGCCGCATATCTCAAGCCATCTGGAGGCGCCGTTTGTTTTACTTGCGAACAATACTGCAATGAGTAATATTATGGAGAGTAACAGAGCAAAGGGTGTTACCAATTTGAAGTATTTACACTTTATATTAAGAGTCGCTATCATGAAGACTATACCCACAATAATAAGCGAGCAATGCTTAACCACTGGCGCCCAGTAGTTGTCTGTCTTATAGGTCAGCCCGCTTGATGAGCTGTAAACCTCTATGACGCTTATTATGCAAAGAAAGAAGAAGATAATCCAGATCACTCCGTCTCCCTTGAATTTGCTGTTGAAGCCTTTATCTCCCATTTTATGATAGTTTATCTTTTATAATGCTCTTGCTAATGTTTTAAATTGTTCTCCACGGTCTTCCATGTTTTTGAACAGGTCGAAACTTGCGCAACAAGGACTGAGTAGCACGGTGTCTCCAGGCTCCGCAAGTTCATAACATGCCGCTATGCATTCTTTCATGCTGTGCGTGTCGCGTACAGGAATGCCGATGTCGTCAAACGATTGATGGAGTTTGCTGTTGTCAGCTCCTAAATAAACCAAAGCCTTGCATTTTTGTTTTACTAGTTCCTTTATTGCCGAGTAGTCATTACCTTTGTCCTTACCGCCTATGATAAGAATGGTAGGTGTCTTCATGCTTTCAAGCGCATACCAGCAAGCGTCAACGTTTGTTGCCTTGGAATCGTTGATATATGTCACACCGCCTACAGTCACAACTTTCTCAAGTCTGTGCTCAACGCCAGGGAAATCGCTGAGGCTTTTCCTTATGTCTTCTTTCTTTATGCCAGACACATCGGATGCGATTCCCGCCGCAAGAGAGTTGTATATGTTATGAATACCAGTGAGGCTAAGTTCCTCTTGTTCCATATTGAACGGCATGGGGTACTCAATCTTGTACATACCTTCCTCTATATAGCCGATTGTTCCTTTTTCTTTCAACTCAGAGAAAGGACATTGTATAGCCTTGATGTCGTATTTTTTCAGTTCTTCCTTTATTATAGGGTCGTCATTCCAGTAAATGAATGTGTCGTCCTCTGTCTGGTTCTGTATAATACGCATCTTTGAGTCAACGTAATTCTGCATGCAGAAGTCATACCTGTCAAGGTGGTCTGGTGTGATGTTCAGCAATATTGCGATATTGGCACGGAAGTCATACATATTGTCAAGTTGGAACGAACTGAGCTCTATTATGTAATATTCGTGTGGATCCTCTGCCACCTGTAGCGCAAGACTCTTGCCTATGTTGCCTGCCAGGCCTACGTCATATCCGGCATTTTTGAATATGTGATATATCAGAGATGTTGTTGTTGTCTTTCCGTTGCTGCCAGTGATACATATCATCTTAGAGTCAGTATATCTGCCGGCAAACTCAATCTCGCTTATAATATGAATGCCCTTGTCTATGCATTTTTTTACTATAGGCGCATTGTCTGGGATTCCTGGACTTTTTATTATCTCATCGGCGTTAAGTATTCTTTCCTCGCTGTGTGTTCCCTCTTCCCACGCAATGGCATGCATGTCAAGAAGTTCCTTGTATCTGTCTTTGATGTCCGACATGTCAGAGACAAACACATCGTAACCTTTTTGCTTGGCGAGAACAGCTGCTCCTGCACCACTTTCACCAGCGCCTAATATTGCTATTTTTTTCATCTTATTTTCAATGTAATGATTGTTAATGCCGCTAAGATTATTGTTACAATCCAGAATCTTATTGTTATTGCAGACTCATGATATGGTCTTCTTGGCCAGTTTCTCAGGATGTAATGGCTCGTTGGGTCAAGCTGTGAGTCTAATTTCCTGAATGTGTCATGTATAGGTGCGGAGCGGAAGATACGTACTCTTTGCCCTTTCCTTTTCTTCCAGCTGAAATACTTCATCTGAAGCGCGACGCTAAATGCCTCAACAGCGAATATGCCGCATAATATAGGTAACAGCAATTCTTTATGGATAAGCACGGCGCATACGCCAATGATACCTCCGATTGTCAGCGAACCAGTGTCGCCCATGAATACTTGCGCAGGGAAAGCGTTATACCATAGGAATCCTATCAATGCCCCTACAAACGCACAAAGGAACACTACCAGTTCCTGAGAGCCCGGTAAATACATTATATTAAAGTATGCGGCATATTCTATATGACTGCTGACATAGGCAAATATGCCCAATGCAACGCCTATAATAGCGGAGTTTCCGGCACACATTCCGTCCATGCCGTCGTTCAGGTTGGCACCATTTGACACACTGGTCACCACGAGTATTGTCATCATCACGAACAATATCCATCCTATTGCGTCCTTGTACTTCTCACCAACAGGTATTATCTCGGAATAGTCGAGGTTGTGATTCTTGAAGAACGGGATAGTGGTTTTCAACGATTTCACCGTCTCGCTCTTATGTATAACAACCTCCTGGTTCTGCCTTTCTATAGATATATTCTCGCGCATTACCGCATCCGGACTGAAGTATAGTATCAGTCCAACGATGAGACCGATGCTCACCTGGCCTACAATCTTATATTTTCCCTTCAGTCCTTCCTTCTTGTGTCTGAACACTTTGATGTAGTCGTCAAGGAATCCGAGGAATCCAAGCCATACTGTTGTTATAATCATCACTATCAGGTAAATGTTGCGCATGCGGCCCAACAGTAATATAGGGATGAGTATAGACACAATAATTATTATTCCGCCCATGGTGGGAACGCCTTTCTTCTCTACTCCAAACGGGTCGATAGAGGCATCGCGCTCGGCCTCGAATATTTTCTTACGCTTCATGAACTTAATAAACCTCTCACCAAACCAGGCTGATATTACCAGTGCAAGTATCAGCGCCAGTAGTGCTCGGAATGATATGTATCCCCATACATGAGCGCCTGGTATGTCAAATTGTTCAAGAAATCTGAAGAAATAGTATAGCATATTACTCTCTTGTTATTTATTAGCTGTTGAAAATTCCGTTTATAACCTCCTTGTCGTCGAAGTGGTATTTAACACCTTTTATCTCCTGATAGTCCTCGTGTCCTTTGCCTGCCACGAGTATGACGTCGCCTTTCTGTGTCATCATGCATGCCGTGCGTATGGCTTCCTTACGGTCTGTTATGCTGATGACTTTTTTCTGTTGCTGGCTGTCAAGTCCTGCAAGCATGTCGTTTATTATGTCCTGCGGCTCCTCAAAACGCGGGTTGTCACTTGTTATGATCACCCTGTCGCTTTGTCTTACGGCCTCTTGTGCCATCAATGGTCGCTTGCCTTTGTCGCGGTTTCCGCCTGCTCCGCATACTGTTATCACGCTGCCTTTGCCTCCCAGCACCTCATGAATGGCTGTCAGGACATTTGCCAGTGCGTCGGGTGTGTGGGCGTAGTCAACGATGGCTGTTACTCCATCGGGTGAGTATATAGGCTCAAGTCGGCCGCTAACACTCTTTAAACAGCTCATTGCAACAAGAACATCCTCTGGCTTTTCGCCAAGCATTATCGCTGCTCCATATACCGCAAGCAGGTTGCTTACGTTGAATTTTCCAATGAACTGCACACCAACCTCCATGCCGTTTATCTCCAGGTACATTCCCTCGAAGTGGCTTTCCAGCACTTTTGCCTTAAAATCTGCCATGCTGCGTGTGGAGTATGTCTTGACGTTTGCCTTGCAGTTCTGAGTCATTACCATGCCGTTCTTGTCATCTGCGTTTGTTATTGCGAATGCGTTCTTAGGCAAGTTGTCGAAAAATGCTTTCTTAGCATCCCTGTAATTCTCCATGGTCTTGTGATAGTCCATGTGATCTCGTGTGAGGTTTGTGAATATCCCGCCAGCGAACACCTGTCCTCCTATGCGCTTCTGGGCTATTGCGTGCGAGCTGCATTCCATGAAAGCAAATTGGCATCCGGCATCAACCATTTTGCTAAGCAGTATGTTCAGCGCTATAGGGTCGGGCGTTGTGTGGCTCGCTGCAATCGGTTCGTCCTCTATGTAATTACAAACCGTTGACAGAAGTCCGCACTTATATCCGAGCTTTCTGAACATATTATATAATAAGGTGGCGATTGTTGTCTTTCCGTTTGTGCCAGTTACGCCAACGAGCTTTAGTTTTCTTGACGGCTCTCCATAGAAGACAGACGCTATTTTGCCTACGCTGTCCTCGCATGACTCCACCTGGATATATGTTATGTCGTCATTGATGTCTGACGGAATCTCCTCACACAGCACAGCCTTGGCTCCGCTTTCTATTGCCTTTCCAATATAAGCGTGGCCGTCAACCTGTGTTCCTCTCATTGCGATAAACATGTGTCCGTTCTCCACCTTGCGTGAATCTATGTTCACTCCAGTGATCTCATGTTCGGTGCTTCCTGCTATGTTAAGTACCTTGATGCTCTTTAATAGTGTTTCAAGTTTCATTGTTTGAGAGTTTTTAATATCCTAAATACTCATTTTAAGAGTACATATATCACCTTTTTTCGTCTTGTTTCCTGCAGGTATGCTTTGGCTCTCCACCTGGCCTCTGCCTTCTATTCTTACCTTGATGCCACGGCTTTCAAGCATATATACAGCGTCACGTGCTCCCATTCCGGTCACGTCAGGCATAACGTTACCGGCTGTTACAGGCGCTTTGGCGAGTGTTACCGTCTTGTTGTCGTTGGTCGCTTTCCCCCATATCGGGTTTCCTGCGGCGTAACTTCCGTCCCAGTTCTTGTTCCTTTTTATATTGAGTTTGGACAGCACATAGTCGCTCGCAATCATATTTCCGTTTTTCACTTGCGGTGTCATTATAGACAAAGAGTCACGTGCGTCATTAACAAGCAGCTTCAGGTTTTGCGCCATTATGCCCTCAGATATCTTGTGAAACACCTCGGCGCTGAATCCTCCAGATGCCGGATAGCCGTCTTTCTGCAGGCATACGATGCAAGTGTAGCGTGGGTTGTCTGCCGGGAAGTACCCCACAAAGCTAAGGAGATAGCTCACGATGCCCGACTTATATCCTCCAGCTCCTTTTGATATCTGTGCTGTTCCAGTCTTTCCTGCAACCTTGAAGGTGCGTGAGCCAGCCTTCTTTCCTGTTCCTTTCTCTACTACATTCTGCAGAATTGTCTGTATCTTGCCAAGAGTGGCGTCGCTGCATATCTTCTCTCTCATTACGGTGACAGGTATTTCCTGTATCACCTCGCCATTCTTCTCTATTTGTTTCACGAACCTTGGCTTTACCATTTTGCCGTTGTTCGCTATGGCGTTGTAGAAGGTGACGGTGGATATCGGCGGTATCTGTGTCTCGTATCCGATACTCATCCATGGCAGTTTTGTCTTGCTGGCATAGGCGTAAACACCTTTCTTGTTCTTCACGGGCATTGCTATTCTTGGAGGACTGGAGCCTACGAATGGCAGTCCAAGGTCCTCGTTGATACCTATTCTTTTAAGACCCTCAACGAATTTTTCCGGTCTGTTGTAGTAATATTTGTCTATTACCCGGCTTATGCCGATGTTGGAACTAAGCTCCATGGCCCTTGCCAGAGATATCCTTCCACATCCTCCGTTGTGCCAGTTGTGGTCTTTCATCTTTGCTCCGTGCATCGGATAGATGCCACTGCCGGTGTCAATCACATAGCTGGTGTCCACCACTCCGTCGTCGAGTGCCACCATTGTGGATGCTGTCTTGAACACTGAGCCCGGTTCAAGCAGGTCGGAAACAGCATTGTTCTTTGCCTCATAAAACTTTCCGTTGGCGCCTCTTGTCATGTTTACTATGGCCTTGACGTCTCCCGTTGCCACCTCCATGACAATCGCCACGCCCACCTTTGCGTTGCGCTCAATCATCTTGTCGATGACAGCCCTTTCCGAAAGGTCCTGCATTCCGACATCTATCGTTGTTACGATGTCAGCTCCGTCAACAGGCTCGTGGTCGGTTATGCTGAGATATTTGTTCATCACCTTGCGTCTCTTTATCATTCCTTTCTCTCCTCTCAGAGTAGAGTCGTAGGTGAGTTCCAGACCGCAGCGTGCCGAGTCTTTTGCTCCGTACATATCACCTATGGTACGTCCTGCCAGTGAGCCGAACGGGTGTTGGCGCGCGTTGTTATGCACAGTGTAGAATCCTCCCTTAAAAGGTGAGAGGTTGAACACCGGCAGTCGCTTCACCTGTGAGTATATGTCATACGACACTCGCTTCTTCCATATAGGCCAGCTTTGGCTCATCTTCTTGTGTCCTTCCTCAAGATGCTTCTTGAATTCAGCCGCCGATTTCTCAGGGAATATCTCATGAAGCCCCATGCATATGCTGTCCACCTTCACGTTCCAGAGCGAGTCTTTCTCCTTGCCTCCTGCCTTGAAGTCTATGTACAGTCTGTATTCCGGCAATGAGCTTGCGAGCAGTCTGCCGTCATGACTTAGTATGTTTCCCCTCACCGGGTCAACAAACACGCTGTCTTTCTTCAGTCTTGACGCCACCTCCAGCCAGTACTCTCTCTCTGCAGTGGCAACATAAAGCGCTCTCACGATTATTGCCACTCCAAACAGAAGCATCACGTATGCTACCAGTTTGTAGCGAGGTATGATTTTGTTTCTTTGAAAAAACTTACTCATTGTCGGGCACTATTATTATATATGGTGGTTGACTCGGTGTTCTCAGTGTGCTGTCTCCGTTCTCCTTCAGCATTTTCAGCACGTTGCTTTCCCTGCACATCTCTGTCAGTCGGCTTTCGCTTGCCAGCGTTCTGTACTTCGCGTCTTTCAGCTCTGTCTGCAGATTGTCAATGCGTATCAGCTTCTTCTCGCAGCTGTATCTGTTTGAGATGTATATTATCACAAAGAATACGATGAGCAATATCAGCAAAATGTTCTTGCGTATGACCACTGCCGAGAGGAAGTCTCCTCCAAGAATGTTACGCAAAGTGAGGCTGGCTGAGTTTGGACGCTCGTCTTCGCGGGCCTGCTCTTTTATTGTCTCCTTTATGGAAGGCAGTTCTTTGTTGTCCTCTTGTTGTTCTATCTTGTCTGTCTTTTCCTCTTTCATATCTTCTCTGCTATTCTAAGTTTCGCGCTTCTGCTTCTCGGATTCATGTCCTGTTCCTCCTGAGTAGGAGCTATCACCTTGTTGTTTACCAGTCTGTATGGCGTCTCTATGCGTCCGAAGAAGTCCTGCTTGGTCTTGCCTTCGATGTTTCCTGTCTTCATGATGTTCTTCACCATCCTGTCTTCAAGACTGTGATA
>JAFQGS010000066.1 GCA_017415455.1 Prevotella sp. | reverse complement strand
TACCATCTCCTTGGTCTTCCAGTTTGGCAAAGCATGCCCTGGTCTGCCATACGCCACGAGGTATATGTCAAACACCAGCGTGCTGTATGCCGGTATATTGCTGTTGTCTGTAGAGCCGTATCCCAGGTTGTAAGGTATGTACACTCTCCAGAAGTCACCGATATTCATGTTCTGCAGTGCAGTGCTGAAGCCGTCAATCACACCGTCAACCGCAAGCCTTGTAGGTATGCTGAGCGCTGTGTTCAGCTCTCCCGTGTAGCTTTCGTCAAATACCAGTCCCTCGCTGTATGACGGAGAAGGAATCAGTCTGCCTCTGTAATGCACCAGAACAGAGTCTGTGTACATTGGCGAGCCGCTTCCGTTGCCCTCCTTCAGCACGTTAACCGCAATCTGGTTGGTCTTCTCCACCTTCTGTCCTGTCGGCACTGTCCATGTGTTGAACACCTTCCACTGTCCGTCCAGGTTATTGGTTGCGGTGCTGTGCACCTTTGCGAAGTACTCGTCATTTGTCTCTTGCCAGTTGGCAAACTCTTCTATTGAGTTGTTTTCCTCGCTGCACGACATCAGTCCTGTTGCCGTGATGAGAGCCGTTATCAGTGTCAGTATGAGTTTTTTGTTCATTTATTGCAGTTTTTTCAGCAGACTTGCGATGCTCACCTTGTCCTCGATGATAGTGCAAAGGTCTGCAATATTAACTCTTTCCTGTGTCATTGTGTCGCGGTAGCGCAGAGTAACCATGTTGTCCTTCAGTGTGTCGTGGTCTATGGTTACGCAGAACGGTGTACCTATGGCGTCCTGTCTGCGGTAGCGCTTTCCTATAGAGTCCTTCTCGTCATATTGGCAGTTGAAGTGGAACTTCAGGTTGTCAATAATCTCTCTTGCCTTCTCTGGCAGTCCGTCTTTCTTCACAAGCGGCATCACGGCGAGCTTAACCGGTGCGAGCACAGCAGGCAGTTTCAGCACCACGCGTGTCTCTCCGTTCTCCAGTTTCTCCTCCTCGTAAGAGTGGCACATGATAGAAAGGAACATGCGGTCCACTCCGATGGAAGTCTCGATGACATACGGAGTATAGCTTTCGTTGCTCTGTGGGTCGAAGTATTTTATTGAGCGGCCAGAGTATTTCTCATGCTGTGACAGGTCAAAGTTGGTGCGGCTGTGTATGCCCTCCACCTCTTTGAATCCGAAAGGCATCTTAAACTCCACGTCGGTAGCGGCGTTTGCGTAGTGAGCCAGTTTGTCATGGTCGTGGAAGCGATAGTTCTCCGCGCCGAAGCCCAGTGCCTGATGCCACTTCATACGTGTCTCTTTCCATGTCTGGAACCAGTCAAGCTCTGTTCCTGGCTTAACAAAGAACTGCATCTCCATCTGCTCAAACTCTCTCATTCGGAATATGAACTGACGTGCTACAATCTCGTTTCTGAACGCCTTTCCTATCTGTGCTATACCGAATGGAATCTTCATGCGTCCTGTCTTCTGCACGTTCATATAGTTCACGAAGATACCCTGTGCTGTCTCCGGGCGCAGATAAATCTTGCTTGCGCTCTCAGCTGTTGAGCCCATCTCGGTAGAGAACATCAGGTTAAACTGACGAACGTCTGTCCAGTTCTTAGTACCGCTGATAGGACAAACTATTCCCTCGTCAACGATAATCTGCTTCAGACCCTCCAGGTCCATGGCGTTCATGGCCTCGGCATACCTCTGGTGCAGCTCGTCGTGTTTTTTCTGGTTGTCAAGCACGCGTGGATTTGTCTCGCGGAACTTCTCCTCGTCGAAAGCCTCCCCGAACTTCTTGCGTGCCTTCTCAATCTCCTTTGCTATCTTCTCCTCATACTTTGCCATCTGGTCCTCAATGAGAACGTCGGCGCGGTAGCGCTTCTTTGAGTCGCGGTTGTCTATCAGAGGGTCGTTGAAAGCGTCAACGTGGCCGCTTGCCTTCCATATTGTGGGGTGCATGAAGATGGCAGAGTCGATGCCCACGATGTTCTCATGCAGCAGCACCATGCTCTTCCACCAGTATTCCTTGATATTGTTTTTCAGTTCAACACCGTTCTGTCCGTAGTCATAAACGGCTCCCAGTCCATCATAGATGTCGCTGCTTGGGAATACGAAACCATATTCTTTGCAGTGCGACACTATTTTCTTAAAAACGTCTTCTTGTGCCATATTTGTTATTATTGATTGCAAATTTGACTGCAAAGATACTGCTTTTTCATAAAAAAGATACTATCTTTGTCACATTATTTATAGAAAGATGCTCTGCGCAAGAGTATAATTTGTGCTTTTATAAATCCTTTGTTGCGGTTCAGATATGTTTGAGCAAGAGATTGAGAAATATGAGAATGTTCGCATGCAGTTTCAAAAGCGAATTGCAGACAAGATGGATGCGGATGAATGGATGGAGTATAACGAGATTCTTTTTTCATGTCATTCATGTGCCATAGAAGGTAACTCTTTCAGTGTTGATGATACCCGCATCTTGCGTGAGCAGGGCATGCGCATGGTGCCTGTGGGCCGTTCGCTGCTGGAATGTGCGGAGATGGCTGACCATTTCCGTGCCTTTGAGTATATGACAAATCATCTCTCAGACCCTCTCAGCGAGTCGTTAATAAAAGAGATAAACAGACTTGTGACTCAGAATACACTGCCTTTCAAGGTGAAAGGGGCTGTGCCGGGAGAGTACACAACGCAGGATATGGCAGCCGGAGACACCATCTTCGGCAGTCATCAGCAACTTATTGCCCGGGTGCCTCATCTTGTTGAAGCCACAACGAAGGCCCTGTATGATGGTGTGCATCCTGTGGTTGCGGCAGCAAAGTTTCATGGATACTTTGAGTATCTTCATCCTTTCCGCGACGGTAATGGCCGTACGGGTCGCCTGTTGTCCAACTTCCTGCTGCTGAAAGCAGGTCATCCGTTGCTCATAGTGAAGTTGGAAGACCGCGAGAATTATATAAGTGCCCTTCGCATGATACGCACAGAAGGCACCGATGAGTATCTCACATCATTCTTCTTCCGTGTAGCCATAGAGCGTATGCAGCATGAACTGGAACAGAAAAAACGTAACTCGCGCCAGACATTTCTCTTCTGACGCTTGCGTTTCATATATGCGCAATACTTGTCACATGGTCATATCCAATCTCGTTCATGCCGCATGTCTTTCGCAATTATGCCATTCGCGAGTTGTAAACATGTCATTTACACATCCTAACTATGCCATTTACGAGTCGTAAACATGCTGTTTGTGTACCCTAAGTATGGCACTTTTTCTGTCTTTGTTATATAAAAAGGAGCACGCTTTGTAACATCTTGATAGTGAATGTGATACAGGGTGCGTTACGAAAGATGCCCTAATGCCGCGCGGTTGATGCCCTTTTGCGCACCGTAAGATGCCTGAACGGAGCATGAGAGATGCCCTTCCGCAATGCCGTCGGTGCATGGTGGCACGTGCGGTGTATGCCGCTTGCATGAAGCCTTTTGGTCCCCTGCAAGCCAATCTTTTTCCGCATAAGTTGTTATCGGCGGCACAAAACATTCTTTTCTTCAACTTTTTTTATTAATTTTGCAATCAGACAAAATAACATAATCATATATGGACGACGATATAAAAGCCCCAACAGTACCCGAAGAGGAGAGCGCTGACGGCGTGCATTCAGACTATATGCCGGTGAACAGATTTGATGCCTCTGCCGTGAAACACCTCAGTGGCATGTATCAGAACTGGTTTCTCGACTACGCCTCGTATGTTATCCTGGAGCGTGCGGTGCCTCATCTGGAAGACGGTCTTAAGCCAGTGCAGCGCCGTATACTGCATTCCATGAAGCGCATGGAGGACGGACGCTACAATAAAGTTGCCAACATCGTTGGTCACACCATGCAGTTCCATCCCCATGGAGACGCGTCTATCGGTGACGCTCTTGTGCAGTTGGGACAAAAAGACTTGCTTGTTGACAGTCAGGGAAACTGGGGAAACATCCTCACTGGCGACCGCGCGGCGGCTCCCAGATATATAGAGGCAAGGCTTACGAAATTTGCCCTCGACGTGGATTATAACACAAAGACCACCGAGTGGTAGCTGTCTTACGACGGAAGAAACAAGGAGCCGATAACGCTGCCTGCCAAATTCCCACTGCTACTGGCACAAGGCGCAGAGGGTATTGCTGTGGGACTGTCGTCGAAGATACTCCCTCACAACTTCAACGAGATATGCGACGCAGCCGTCAGCTACCTGCACGGCGAGCCTTTCATGCTCTATCCCGACTTCCCCACTGGCGGAAGCATAGACGTAAGCAAGTATAACGACGGACAGAGAGGCGGCTCGCTGAAGATAAGAGCTAAGATAGAGAAACTCGACAACAAGACTCTTGTGATACGCGAGATACCGTTCAGCAAGACAACGACAAGCCTTATCGACTCCATACTGAAAGCCATTGAGAAGGGAAAGATAAAGGTGCGCAAAGTGGACGACAACACTGCCGCCACCGCAGAGATACTGATACATCTCGCGCCGGGCGTCTCAAGCGACAAGACTCTTGACGCATTGTATGCCTTCTCAGACTGTGAGATAAGCATTTCGCCAAACTGCTGCGTCATCTGCAACCATCGTCCGGAGTTCCTTACGGTGTCCGACGTGCTGTGCCGCTCGGTGGACCGCACCAAGGATCTCATCAGACAGGAACTGGAGATACGCCGTGCCGAACTGCTTGAGCAGCTGCACTTCGCATCGCTGGAGAAGATATTCATTGAGGAACGCATATACAAAGACCGCAAGTTTGAGCAGGCTCCGACCATGGATGCTGCCTGCGAACATATTGACGACAGGCTGACACCATACTATCCGCAGATGATTCGCGAGGTGACAAAAGACGACATACTGCGGCTCATGGAGATAAAGATGCAGCGAATACTGAAGTTCAACAAGGACAAAGCCGACGACCTGATGGCTCGCATAAGGTCGGAAGTGGAGGAGATAGAGCGCGACCTGGCTAATCTTGTTGAGGTAACGGCAAACTGGTATCTCTATCTTAAGGAGAAATATGGCGCCGACCACCCACGACTTACAGAGATTCGCAACTTCGATACGATAGAGGCGGCAAAGGTGGTTGAGGCTAACGAGAAGCTGTATATCAACCGGAAGGAAGGATTTATAGGAACGGCACTACGCAAGGATGAGTTCGTTTGCAACTGTTCCGACATCGACGACATCATCATCTTCTATCGTGACGGTAAGTACAAGATGGTGAAGGTGGCGGAGAAACTGTTCGTAGGAAAGAACATTATACACATTGCCGTGTACAAGAAGAACGACTTGCGCACAACATATAATGTCGTATATCGAGACGGAAAGCACGGATTCAATTATATAAAGAGGTTCAACGTGCCGACAATGACACGTGAGAAGGTGTACGACCTCACACAAGGCACGCCTGACACACGCATACTTTACTTCACATCCAATCAGAACGGAGAGGCGGAGGTGATAAAAGTGACACTGGAGCCGACACCTAAGCTGAAGAAGGCTTTCTTCGACAAGGACTTCAGCGAGGTGCTTGTCAAAGGCCGCGCAAGCAGAGGCAACGTGCTGACAAAGATGGCTGTGCACCGCATCTCGCTGAAGAGCCACGGACATAGTACGCTCGGAGGACGCAAGGTGTGGTATGACCCCGATGTCAACAGACTTAACTACGACGAGCACGGAAGGCTGCTGGGAGAGTTCAACGAGGGCGACAGCATACTTGTTGTGCTTGACAACGGAGAGTTTTACATAACAACATTCGATGTGAACAACCACTTTGAGGACAACATACGGAGAATAGAGAAGTATGATAAGGACAAGGTGTGGACGGCAGTGCTGTATGACGCCGACCAGAACGGATATCCGTACATAAAGCGTTTCCTTATGGATGCCACAAAGCGCAAGCAGTCTTACATGGGCGAGAACCCAAAGAACAAACAACTGTTGCTGACCGACCAGAAGGAACCAAGCATAAGGGTGGTGATAGAAAAGGCACCTGGCGAGACGGAGGAGATGGTCATTGACACCGCAGAGTTCATCGCCGTGAAGGGATTCAAGGCCAAAGGAAAGCGCATTGCCAATGCAAATGTGGTGGAACTGGAGACTCTTGAGCCGCCTGTGGAGGAACTGCCGGAGCCGATTGAGGATGAGACAGACGACGAACAGGCAGAGACGGAGCCGGTGGACGGTGCTGACAGCGTGCAGGATGCGGATGAGGCTGAAGGCACAGAGCGCCCCGCCGTTGACGAGAAGACAGGACAGTTCAACCTGTTCCCTGATGATTTGTAAAAAAGATAGTGACAATATGACATACAGAATGATATCAAAGGCTATCGTGTCAGCCGTCATCCTGCTGCTAATGCCGGCAGGTATGGCGGCTGAACAGCATGCTGACTCATGCTGCGTGAAGGCGGATGACGGTGTGAAGGGTAATGAGACGCGCTGCGGAATGTCTTATGACGATGCGAAGATAATAACCAATGCGAGGATGATTGCGGTGGGAGCGACGGAGATTCTGGACACATACATATCGCCGGAGAAGTACAGAGGCACCGAACTGAGATATCTCTCGCACACAACAAGAGAGCGCAGCGGCAGGGCATGGACGCACCAACTGGTGCATCAGGGATATCTCTCGTATGCGGAGAACCGCTCGGCGGAGGGCAGTGAGATGGCAGGAATGTATATGTTCAGTTATGGAATGCACCGCAGGTGGGCAATGGCTGACGGCAAACTGACACTGGCGGCGGGTGCAACGGCAGACGTTAATGCCGGATTCCTGTATAACACACGCAACGGAAACAACCCGGCACAGGCGCGTCTGGCCGTAAATCTCAGTCCGTCGGCAGCGGCTTCCTACCGCTTCAAGGCATTCAGCAGACCGGTGACAGTGAGATATGAGGTGGCGGTTCCGCTCGTAGGAGTGATGTTTAGTCCTAACTTCGGACAGTCATATTATGAGATATTCAGCAAGGGTGACTATGACCACAATATTGTTCCGACAACAGTCTTCAACGCACCGTCGCTGAGACACATGCTGACTCTTGACTTCAAGGTGGGCAAAACGACATTAAGGCTGGGATATCTGGGCGACTGGCAGCAGGCGGAGGTAAACAACCTGAAGCAGCATACATACTCAAACATGTTTGTGATTGGTGTGGTGAAGAGATTCAGAATGGTGAAAACGGATTGAGAACAGATATTAACATGAAGAGAATAAGAAAATACCTACTGCTCGTTTTGTGCCTTTGTGCATTGCCGTTGGTGCAGTCGTGCATAGACGAAGATGAGCTTCCTGATAATGCAAAGGGTAACTTTGAGGCGCTCTGGAGAATCATTGACGAGAGATATTGCTTCTTTGACTATAAGAAACAGGCCTATGGGCTGGACTGGGATGAGGTGTATCAGAGGTACAGCAGGCAGATAACGAACGATATGACGGAGTCGCAGATGTTCGAAGTGATGGCAAATATGCTGTCAGAACTGCGTGACGGCCATGTCAATGTGTATGCTTCCTTCGACCAGGCACGCTACTGGAGCTGGCACGAAGACCATCCGGCGAATTTCAGTGATACGTTGCAGAGGAAATATCTTGGCACTGATTACAAGATTGCCGCCGCTCTTAAGTATAGGAAACTGGATGATAATATAGGATATGTCTACTGCGGTTCGTTCTCAAATGGTATCGGAGAAGGCAACCTTGATGAAGTGATGATGGCGCTGGCGACGTGCAACGGGCTCATCGTTGATGTGAGAAACAACGGCGGAGGTATGATAACAGAGGCGGAACAGATGGCGGCACGATTCACGAACAACGAGATTCTGGTGGGGTATATGCAGCATAAGACAGGCAAAGGACATAACGATTTCTCACCAATGGAGCCTCAGACGCTGAAGCCTTCGGATGGACTGAGATGGCAGAAGAGGGTGGTGGTGCTTACGAACAGAAGTGTTGTCAGCGCGGATAATGAGTTTGTGAAGTACATGAGATGCTGTCCTAAGGTGACAGTGGTGGGCGATAAGACCGGCGGAGGGGCTGGAATGCCGTTCAGCAGTGAGTTGCCTAATGGCTGGAGCATACGCTTCAGCGCCTGCCCTATGTATGATAAAGACGGCAAATGCACAGAGTTTGGAATAGAGCCAGACCATAATGTGCAGTTGAGTGATGACGATTTCGCACGTGGAAGGGATACCATCATCGAGTATGCAAGGACATTGCTGGGTGGCGGAGGACAATAAACAGGGCATGAGTGATAACATAATTAAACGTGCTTTATGGCTAATCAGACATCAGAGACTATCGAGCTGCGCAACCTTAGCATAGGATATTATGTGAAAGGAGAGCAGAGATGCGTGGCGGATAATATCAACGCAACTATTGAAAGTTCAAGACTGACATGTCTTATCGGAGCAAACGGGGTGGGAAAATCTACTCTCCTGCGCACTCTGTCGGCTTTTCAGCCTAAGCTGGGAGGGCATATATATATAAAAGGTAAGGAGATAGAGGAGTTTGACAATGTGCAGTTGTCAAGGCATATCGGCGTTGTGCTGACGGGAAAACCTGATGTAACAAACCTTACTGTGGAAGAACTTGTGGGCTTGGGAAGGACTCCCTACACCGGATTCTTTGGCACATTGAGGCCGGAAGACAAGGAAGTGGTGGAGGAGAGCATGCGTATGACGGGCATATCTCATCTCAGAGGGCGTATGATAGGTACCCTGAGTGACGGGGAAAGGCAGAAGATGATGATTGCGAAGGCGCTTGCTCAAGAGACACCTGTAATCTTTCTTGATGAGCCGACGGCATTCCTTGACTATCCGAGTAAGGTTGAGATGATGCAGCTTCTTCATCGGCTGAGCCGCAAGATGAGCAAGACCATATTCTTATCCACGCATGATATAGAGCTCACTCTGCAGATAGCGGACACCATCTGGCTGATGAATGCCGGCGGAACATTGTCGGTGGGCACTCCGGAAGAGCTTGCGTCGGGTGGCGATATGGCGTTGTTCCTTAACGGACCAGGCATTAGCTTCGACCCGAAGACTATGACTGTGAGGGTGAAAAGAAGTGACACCATGTGATGATATGAGAAAGGAACCGTAAGCGTAAGCCTGCGGTTCCTTTCTCTTTATGCCTGTCTTGTGATGCGGTATATGTGTATATGAGGCTTATTTGAGGCCCAATGACATGGCAGATGGTATGCATGCCAGTTGCTGCTCGTGAGAAGCCGGCGGGCAATTGGTTCCCTGTCGCAGGGGAGTTAACACCGGTTGCCGTTTCTTTGGACAATGTCAGCCAGTGCGTTTTACTGTATAGGATATTGTTGGTAAATTTTTAATCCGAATTCAGGTGTCATCGCATATATCCAGTTCATTATGTCAGCAAGGTTGTGCTCATAGTTAACCCATTCCTTATCAGACAGGAAGAAATAGAATTCTATAGGCAAACCGAAGGTCGTTGCCTCTAATTGTCTGACCATAAGAAGCATCTCTGTGTTCACCTCCGGGCGCTTTCTGAGATAGCGTTCCATATATTTGCAGAAGACTGTGATGTTGACATGGTCGCCAGCCAGCTCCTCTTCCTTGAACATTCCTTTGTCTATCAGCCTCTTCTTGATGTCCTCACTCAGTATGTCAACACTGTGAAGGTCGTAGTAAACACGTCTGTTCACACGGCGTCCGTTGCTCTGTTGCATTCCAATCCAGTTTTGGAAAGAGCCGTTTACAAGTGTTTGTGGGCTCACGGTGACAATGGTATTGTCAAAGTTTCGTATCTTTACGGTTGTCAGTGCTATCTCCTCTACTATGCCGTTGGCATTTGTTGTCGGTACGGTTATCCAGTCTCCGATGTGCAACATGTCATTACTTGTAAGCCTTATGCCAGCAACCAGACCCTCGATGGTGTCCTTGAAGACCAGCATCAGTATTGCAGAGGTGGCTCCCAAACCTGCAATCAGCGTCATCGGACTCTTGTTCAGCAATATGGCGATGACCACAATGACCGCGATGAATATTATAATGACCTTGAAAATGCCGCAGAACGACTGGAAGTATTGCTGCATAGAGACATTCTTGTTGCTTTCAACGTTGCGCAAAGAGTCTGCAAATACAATCAGGGTGCGTACCGCCATCACTGTGATATATATCGCAGTGGCGCGTTTCAGAAGCTCCTCCACGAACAGGAACTGATGGAAAATCATAGGCAGAAGTTGCCATATCACTATTGCCGGAACGATGTTTGACAGTGAGTTGAGTACCTTCCTGTTGAACACTTTCTCATCCCAGTCAGAATTTGTCTTGCTTGTTATCTTCATAATCAATGACACGATAATGCGCTTGCAGATATAACCGGCAAGCCATGCTATGCCGAATGCCGCAAGAACCATTATTATGTGATAGAGAATAGCAAGTGTAGTGCCCTCGGCTCCGATATATGCGAGCATTTGCTCAAGTATTTTCCTTATTTCCTCCATATTGTTTTCGTTTTGTTGTGTATATTCTGTTTATGTGTTATACATGCGTAATGTGATGTCAGTCTGCCTGCTGTCTCTCACCATCCGGCTCTGAGCCAGTCTTCGGGGTATAGTCTCTGCACATGGCGTCGCATATCTTGTCCTGTATGTTTCTGCCCTGTGCCGCTTTTCTTACGCCCATGTTTATGATGGAGAAGCATAGCCGGTGCCCGTTGGATGCGGTGCAATATCCGGCAAGACTGCTTATTCCTGTCACTGTTCCTGTCTTTGCATAGACATTATTGTAAGCCGCGCTGTTGCCCATCCGCTTAGCCAGCGTTCCGTCAATGCCGGCTATCGGCAATGTTACGAGCAGACTGTCGTATATACTTTTGTCTGCATACGCATAGCGAAGGAAGTCCACCTCAAGCTCAGGTGACACATAAGTGTAAAGCGAGAGTCCGCTGCCGTCAGCGATATAGTAGTTGGATGGTGTGTGTCCACACTCAGATATTATCCTGTTTATAGCCTGGCGGCCTTGCCTGGCGGTAGCCTTCTTCCCCTTGGAGAACTTCTGTGCCAGGTTGTAGAATATGGCTTCGGCATACAGGTTGTCGCTGCGCTTCATCATATGCGGCAGTATATCCATCAGGGTTCGTTGTCTCCGGCATATCTCTTTGCTGCCCTTGGGGACAATGCCGGTGTCTGTGACGCCTGTAATCACAATGCTGTCTTGTCTCAGATACCTGGCGAGTTGCTCGGCAAAGCTGTCCTTGCGGTTCACAAGCAGTGGAGACAACACCGGGTTGTCGTCATCCCAGCACCATCCCTCGCCCAGCAAGTCGCTGTCTTTCATTGAGCGGTCGGCAATTATATTGCCACGTATTGTGTCAATGCCTAATGCCTTGATGCTCCTGGCGAAGGCACGCATGTCGGCGGTGTTGAATGCCGGGTCGAACCCGCCTTTGCAATAGATGTTGCCCGTCAGCACGCAACTGTCAATGCTTCCGGAGTAATACACCGACGTAGTGAAGGCATGGTCGGGCCCCAGTTGTCTCAATGCCGTCACCCCCGTCATCATCTTCAGCGTGCTGGCAGGGCGCATCAGTTGTCTTGCGTTATGCTCAAATATGGCCGAGTCGGCAGTAAGGTCGTATATCTTAATGCCAATCATGGATGTGGAAAACATAGGACTGGCAAGCAGACTGTCCACAGCCTCCCTGACATTGTATGGCCATGGCTTCACCTGCAGAGTGTCTTCTGCCGCATTGATGCTGTCTGTTTGCAGTGTTTCCTGTGCCGCCTCCGCCTCAGATGTCCTGTGCTGTATGGCTGCTTCTGCGCTTGTCAGCGTCAGTAATGCCGCCGTTGTGAGCACCGTAAGCCCCCTTAATATGCTATGTCCGTATTTTGTCATTTGCGGTATTGATGCTTCGTTATATATTATAAATATGTTACAAAGTTAAGAAATTATGCTCTAAACATAGCAATCGTAATGCCAAAGAATGTTTATTATGATAAAAAGTAGCATCTGATAAGTGCCTTTTCAGAAATTTCTTATTACTTTTGCATAATAACAAAATACGTTTTTATGGTACATAAATACGATTTTCTCATCATTGGAGCAGGCGTTGCGGGAATGAGTTATGCGCTTAAGGTGGCAAAGGCTCATAAAGGAAAGATTTGTATTATCTGCAAAACCACGCTTGATGAGGCGAACACTTATTTCGCACAAGGCGGTGTTGCCTCGGTCACTAACCTCAAGAAAGACACTTTTGACAAGCATATTGCCGACACACTTATTGCCGGTGACTATATAAGTGACAGGAAGGCGGTGGAGCTGGTAGTAAGAAACGCACCGCAGCAAATAGACGAACTGGTGCAGTGGGGCGTGAATTTCGACCATACAGATGACGGCTCGTTCGACCTTCACAGAGAAGGCGGCCACTCTGAGTTCCGCATTCTTCATCATGCCGACGACACCGGCGCGGAGATTCAGCGCGGACTGATGGCGGCGCTAAGGGCGAATCCGAATATCACAATAAAGGAAAACCATTTCGCTGTGGAGATAATCACACAGCATCATCTGGGCGCACGTATAACAAGAAGAAGCCCATATATAGACTGTTACGGCGCATACGTACTTAATCCCGACACGGGCAAGGTGGACACTTATCTCAGTAAGGTGACGCTTATGTGCACAGGCGGTGTGGGAGCAGTATATCAGACAACGTCAAACCCTGTGATAGCGACAGGCGATGGCATAGCAATGGTGTACCGTGCAAAGGGAACGGTGGCAGACATGGAGTTCGTACAGTTCCATCCTACGGTGCTGCACAACCCCAGGGAGAGCCATCCTGCCTATCTCATAACAGAGGCAATGCGCGGTTATGGCGGCATACTGAGGCTGCCAAACGGCGAGTCGTTCATGGAGAAGTATGACGAGCGCCTGTCGCTTGCGCCAAGAGATATTGTGGCACGGGCTATAGACAAGGAGATGAAGATACACGGAATAGACCATGTGTGCCTTGATGTTACGCATAAGGATGCGGACGAGACACGCAAGCATTTTCCTAACATCTATAACAAATGCCTCTCTATAGGCATAGACATAACAACGGAATATATTCCTGTAAGGCCGGCGGCGCATTATATGTGTGGCGGTATAAAGGTTGACTTGAACGGCTGCTCAAGCATAACACGCCTTTATGCAATCGGAGAATGTGCATGCACGGGTCTGCACGGCGGCAACCGTCTGGCAAGCAACTCACTCATAGAGGCTGTCGTATATGCTGATACCGCTGCGCGCCACTCACTGGCTCATGTCGACGACTATGACTTCAACGAGTCGGTTCCAGAGTGGAACGACGAGGGAACCATGACGAACGAGGAACAGGTGCTCATAACACAGAGCGTGAAGGAGGTTGGGCAGATTATGTCTAACTATGTGGGCATAGTGCGCAGCGACCTGCGTCTGCACAGGGCATGGGACCGCCTGGATATGTTATATGAGGAGACAGAGAATCTCTTCAAGCGCGTAAAGGCAAGCCGTGATATATGCGAGCTGCGCAATATGATAAACGTTGGCTACCTCATAACACGATGGGCGCTTGAGAGAAAAGAGTGCAGAGGTCTGCACTTCACAACAGACTATCCGCTTCATGCGTATGATAAGAAGAGTTGACGCGTTGTCAACTCTTCATTTTTTTTTATTATTTCTCTCATTCTTTTTTCTGATTTTCTGTACCAAAAATCTCGTTTTCCCCTCAAATTAAAAGGCATTGTCTAAACAATCTGACAAATGTTCCGAAAAACGCAAAGGAGAATGAGGAATAAACTCAAAGAAATGCAGAGCCAGGAGGTCGGATTCTTATGCATAAAACAGGTGTTTTTGTAACATCTTGTAACACAATACGTTACAAAGCTTTGTGGTATTCTGCCTTTTCGCCGATACATAATCGTTTCGTCATTAAGGTGCGGTCGTGGTATGATAAATATGTAATCGCACCATCATCGCTATCTTATCATGGTGCCATTACAATTTAACTGCACTGCCATCGCAATGTAGTCATAGCGCCGTTACAATTTAATCGCACCACCGTTACAACTTAATCACACCACCATCGCTATGTTATCATAG
>JAFQGS010000065.1 GCA_017415455.1 Prevotella sp. | reverse complement strand
TAATAGCGAATATAGACACTTGTCTGTATTTAATCATATCGGCTCCGTTTACAATCTGTATTATTATGGGGCTATGATTGTATTCTACGGCTCTTGGTCTATATGCTTTCCTATTTTCTTATTTGTCCTTCGCCTTCAATTAGCCATTTGTAAGTTGTAATCTCCTCCAAGCCCATAGGACCTCTTGCTCCAAGTTTTTGAGTACTGATACCAATCTCGGCTCCCAAGCCAAATTGTGCACCATCAGTAAAGCTTGTAGGGGCATTAACATATACACATGCGGCATCTACCTGATTCTGGAATAAAGTTGCGTTATCTCTGTTTTCTGTAATGATGCACTCGCTATGTCCGGAGCCAAATTGGTCTATATGTGTAATGGCTTCCGTTATGTCTTTAACGGTCTTTACTGCCATTGCGTAGTCCATGAATTCTGTTCCGAAACTTTCTTCCGTGGCCTCTTTGAGAAGTTCTTCAGGATACTTGCCGTATAGAGCGTCAAAGGCATTGCTGTCTGCATAGATGATGACATTGCTTTTTGTCAGCGGCTCACATAGAGAGGCAAGGTCATTAAGTCTTGAGTGATGTATTATCAAGCAGTCAAGAGCATTGCAGACGCTTATGCGACGGGTCTTGGCGTTATTGATAATGTCCTTACCTTTGTTGATGTCTCCATATTCATCAAAGTAGGTGTTTACAACTCCTGCGCCAGTTTCAATAACAGGAATCTTCGCATTATCCCTGACAAATTGTATAAGTTTTTTGCCTCCTCGTGGAATACATACGTCTACGTAACTGGTTGCAGTAAGCATCTCTGCTGTTGCCTCGTGTGTCGCTGGTAGCAATTCTACTACAGACGGGTTTATGTTATGTTGCTTAAGAACATCATGGATGAGTGCGACAATAGCTTTATTAGAGGCATCGGCGTCCTTTCCTCCTTTGAGTATGCATGCATTACCGCTTTTGAAACATAGGGAGAATACGTCAAAACTTACATTCGGACGTGCCTCATATATGATTCCTATTACTCCAAATGGTACACTTCTGCGTGTCAGTTGTAAGCCATTCGGTAAAGTGCGGCTTACCAGGATTCTGCCAAGGGGTGAGGGAAGGTTGCTGACATGACGCATATCTGATGCGATGTCATTCAGTCGTTGCTCTGTTAATTGCAAACGATCGTAGAGTGGATTCTTCTTATCCATTCTTGCGAGGTCGTTCGCGTTAGCCTCAAGCAAATAATCCTTGTTTTGGATTATGGCGTCGGCAACGCTGTTTAATACAACATTGCGTGTCTCATCACTTATCAGGTTCAGAGTCTTACTGGCGTCTTTTACCTTTTTGAAAATATCTTCTAATACCATTTTTCTTTTTTTAGCGGTGTTACTTCTTGCAGATTTCCTTATTCAAGATACAGGTAGTCGTAATGAACTAATGGCTTAATGTCGTGCATTCCTATGTTATCTTTCGCATTTTTGCTGTTGTATGCACTACGTCCTACGGCTATCTTCGTACCATGTTCATCAATGATGTTAATGATATCACCTTCGTCAAAATCGCCATCTATGTCTGTTATTCCAACAAAGAGCAGACTAACCGCTTTCTTCCCTTTCAGGGCTTCTGCAGCTTTGGCGTTTATATAGACAATACCTTTTGCAAAACTGTCGCTATGTGCAATCCATTTCTTCACATTAGATACACCGTTCTCGTTAGGTATAAATTCGGTATGTAGCGTGTTCTGAGAATCGTTAATGAGATTAATCAGGATATTGTCTCGTTTGCCGTTGGCTATAATGACACGTATGCCCTCGTCTGCAACTTTTCTTGCAATATTGCATTTCGTAGTCATTCCTCCTCTGCCGAATCCGCTTTTCTCCGTCATAATGTATTCACTGAGGTCTTTTTCAGGTTCTACGTATCTGATTACTTCTGTTTGCGGACAGCTTGGCGAACCGTTATAAATGCCGTCAATATTGCTAAGTATGATAAGTGTCTCTGCATCCATCATTGACGCAATGAGTCCGGACAACTCATCGTTGTCGGTGAACATAAGTTCTGTAACACTGACAGTGTCATTCTCGTTGACAATAGGAATCACCCCGTTTTCAAGCATAACCGTCATACATGCTCTTTGGTTTAGATATTCCTGACGTGAGGAGAAGTTCTCTTTCATTGTCAGTACTTGTCCTACATGTATTCCGTATTCACGGAAGAAGTCGTAATAAAGATTTATTAGTTTTGCCTGTCCCAGCGCGGAGAAAAGTTGCCGTTGCTCAACACTGTCCAGCTTACGGCTAATCTTTAGCTCGTTTCTTCCGCAGGCTACAGCCCCGCTCGAAACTAATATCACCTCATAGCCGTTTGTTCTTAGCCACGCTATTTGGTCCACAAGGGCAGACATTCGTGTGACGTCCACTTTGCCGTCGCTGCGTGTCAGTACGTTACTTCCAACCTTTACTACGATTCTTTTATGTTTCATTCCTTTTCACTATAGCTTTGGGCTTTTGCCTATTTGTTGTCTTTCTCCCTGATTTCCACACGGCGTATTTTTCCGCTTATGGTCTTAGGCAGCTCATTTACGAATTCTATGATACGCGGATATTTGTATGGTGCTGTCTCACGTTTTACATGTTCCTGCAGTTCTTTGATAAGTTCCGGGCTTTCCTTGCCTTTCCAGTCATTACCTAAGACAACAGTAGCCTTAACCACCATGCCCCTGATGTCATCCGGCACACCGGTGATAGCACATTCAACAACGGCAGGATGTGTCATAAGCGCGCTTTCCACCTCAAATGGTCCAATGCGATAACCGCTACTCTTTATCACATCGTCTGTTCTTCCTACAAACCAATAATAACCATCCTCGTCGCGCCAAGCCACATCACCTGTATGATACATTCCGTCATGCCATGTCTTGTTTGTCATCTCATCATCGCGATAATACTCCTTGAACAGTCCTATAGGCTTTCCTTTGTCTGTGCGAATTACAATCTCACCCTTCTCTCCGTCCTCGCATGATGTTCCGTCAGGTCTTATCAAGTCAATGTCATATTGTGGATTAGGCATTCCCATGCTTCCTGGCTTTGGCTCCATCCATGGCATGGTACCAAGTGTCATTGTTGTCTCGGTCTGTCCGAATCCTTCCATGAGCTTCACGCCTGTAAGCCTGTAGAACTTATCATATACAGCTGGATTAAGGGCTTCTCCTGCAGTGCAGCAATAGCGCAAAGATGATAGATTGTAGTTGGAGAAATCCTCATGTATCATAAATCGATATACTGTAGGAGGTG
>JAFQGS010000064.1 GCA_017415455.1 Prevotella sp. | reverse complement strand
CCATAGATGCTGCGGCAGACGACCATGAGCTTGACTCTATAGAAAGTATAGCTGTGAGAAAAGTCACAAGCACAAACTTCTCTATATCAAATGCGAGAGTTGGAATAAAGACCAAGCGTCATCCTATGCCTTACGATCCGGCTAACTTCTCTTTCAGCTATAGTCACAGTCATCGCCATACAAGCGGAGAGACAACGATATTCGAGAATGAGGATAATTGGCGTGGTGCCATGAATTATAGTTATACACCTGTCTATAAACCATGGGAACCTTTCAAGAAACTGATAAAGAGCAAGAGTAAATGGTTTGATATACTGAAACGCTTCGGACTCAACTGGTTGCCGCAGAATATAACCTTTGATACGGAGATGATCAGAAACTATTATGAGTTGCAGGAGCGTGATATGGAGAACCTGGCAGGAAGTCAGTTGCCGCTTACGTTCAGCGAGCAGTTCTTGTGGAACCGTGAGTTCTCGCTGAGATGGGACCTCACAAAGAATCTGCACATGAACTTCAGCAGTGCTACTCATGCGGAGATAGAGGAACCATACACACCGGTAAACAAAGACTTGTATCCTGATCAGTATACCGCATGGAAGGACTCAGTATGGACAAGTATAAAGGACTTTGGTACACCTCTTGACTACAATCAGGCATTTACGTTGTCGTATAAACTACCGCTAAACCTCATACCTATATTTGATTGGGTTGCAGCCGATGCGAATTACAATGCCACATATAACTGGACACGAGGCACAGACCTGGAGGACGGAACGTCGTTGGGTAATGTTATATCTAATAATAGAACGCTGAATCTGAACGGCTCGTTTAACTTTGAGAAACTGTATAATCACATTCCTTTCCTCAAAAAGGCTAATGACAGATTTAATAAGTCGAGCAGGAATACGCGTAGTACACGTAACACTCAGACACGTCGCAGTACAACAAACAAGAATGAGAGAAAGGTATTGCCAAAGAACAGACGTAGTTTTGAGAAAGAGATCACACTGATGCCTGATACAACGATAACAGTGACTCATAGCAAGAATACCAAGAAACTTATTGTTGCAGCCAAGACAAAGGATGGCAAGGCGTTTAAACTGAAATATAAGCGTATTGATAATAATAAGATAGAGATATTGTCAAAGGTTGACTCGGCAACGACATTGAAACTTACAGTGACGCCTAAGCAACCGGCAGAAGAAAAGAAATGGTATAAGACAGCACAGGTGGTGGCACGCGGCTTGATGTTTGTGCGTAATGCCAGCTTCACATATCGCAATCAGTATGGTATGTCATTGCCGGGATTCCTACCTACAGTAGGCGATGTGTTCGGACAGAGACGTGGTGATATAATGTCTCCAGGACTTGATTTCGCATTTGGTCTCATTGACGATGACTATATTAATAAGAGTGCGGAGAATGGCTGGCTGTTGATGAACGACAGCATTGCAACGCCAGCAACGTCAAGTCTTACAGAGGACTTACAGCTCAAGCTGACTCTTGAGCCAATAAAGAATCTCAAGATTGACCTTAATGCGAGCCGCACGGAGACAAAGGCCAAGAGCATACAATATATGTATAGCGGAATGCCTACTACACAGACAGGAACGCTTACAATGACAACTATAAGTCTGAGAAGTGCAATGGAGGGTATCGGTGATGCTAATAATGGTTACAAGTCAGCGTCATTCGAAGACTTTTGTGCGTCGCTTGATGGTTTCAGGGATAGGGTAGAGGCACAGTATGCCAATGCTGTTTATCCGGCAGGAACGGCTTTGGGCGGTCAGACTTTCGATCCTGCCAAGGGTGGGGTGAATAAATATAGTGCAGACGTCATGATACCAGCGTTCCTCTCAACTTACACAAGCATGGGCGGGAACTCACTCAGTATCTTCCCGACATTGTCAAAACTGCTTCCTAACTGGACCATACGATATAGTGGACTGACGCAGATACCATTCATCGCGGACATCTTCAAGAGTGTTAATATCAACCATTCTTATAAGAGTATATATGCCGTAGGCTCATACAGTTCATACAGTACTTTCATGGAATATATGAACGGACTCGGATTTGTCAATGATGCCACAACTGGCTCGCCAGTGCCAAGTAGTATGTATAATGTCAGCACGGTAAGTATAAATGAGGCATTCTCTCCACTCTTAGGTATAGACATGACATTCCACAACAACCTTACTTGTAAGGTGGAATACCGCACAACCCGCGTTCTGAGTCTAAGTATGACAAGTGTTCAGATTAATGAGGCGCTGAGTCGTGACTGGGTAATAGGAATGGGATATAAGATCAACGATTTCAAACTCTTTGGACTTATGAAGAATCGTAAGGTGAAGGGAAGCGGACGTAATCGTAATCAGGCGGAGAATAAGTCTGCCACAACGTCACGTAATAGCAGAGGGTTCAACAATGCATTGAATCTGCGTCTTGACCTCTCATATCGTAAGCAGGCCGCCATATCACGTGATATAGCAACGGTGACAAGTGCGGCAAGCAGTGGAAATACAGCATTCAAATTGTCATTTACAGCCGATTATTCATTATCTCGTCTGCTCACAATGAGCCTGTATTATGATCGCCAGACAAATACTCCGCTTTTGTCAAGCAGCAGTTATCCTACAACGACTCAAGACTTTGGATTCAGTTTGAAGTTCTCATTGACGAGATAATAAAAACGACATGAAAATAAAAGGACGCACTGTTAAAGCGCGTCCTTTTATTTTCATGTGGTATTGATTCCTGTTCTCTGTGCAAAATCGTTATACATTATTTTGTTGTACAGATGTCATTATGTCAGAGGGTATTCTGTTCCATTTTAATGAAATTATTCGTTTGTTCTCTTCTGTAGATGTTTCATGGCATGTCCTCCCCATTTAGAGTCGTTAACATAGCAGAAACCAACTCTTGTGTAAAGGCGTTCAGCACGAGAATTCGCCTTGTCCACCAGTAAACCTACTGCAGGTATGTTCATTTGCAGTGCTTTGGATGTGGCATGTCTTAGTAAGTCTGTTGCGACACCCTGTCCTCTGTATCGCTCGTCAACAGCAAGGCTGTCTATGTATAACTCGCCGGGTTGCGTCTCGTCCTGTATTCCGCTGTGGTCTTGTCGGAACAGACGCATTGTGGCTTCCACAAAACTCTGTCTCAGTGTGTGAAGCATGGCACCGTCGTACGACACACATATACCTATTACCTCATCGTTGTCAGACACGGCAACAGATGTGTTCTTATAACTATATTGTGACAGCTCCAGACCCACAAGCTCTGTCATCATATCCTCAAATTCCTCAAGCGTATGCTCTTCACCGATATAATACTGGCAACATTCGTAAGACATCGCCTTCATTATCAGGCGTGCAATGTCGCGTGCTTCTGATTTGTGTCCTTGTCTTATTTTCATATATCAAGATGGTATAACCTGTTTGTAAGGTTAAAAATGCGTTTTGCATAAACCTAAAGAGGGTGAGCCAAAGTTTTCATTTGACACACCCTCCCTTTATGAAATATGTTTTATTAAACTGTTTTGAAGCTCTCCAGCTCCTCTGCCTTGAAAGCCTTGATGTAAGCGGCATGGCCGTTTACGTCGGCTTCTGCGTGGCGAACATAAACCTGAGCACTCTTAGCGAAGAGCTCAGGAGCACGTGTAGCATCGTCGAGGATGAGCAGTGACATCACGATGTCGCCGGTCATATCGTACAGACGGCGTGCGAGGAAGTCCTGCATATCCTGATTGGCAGCCTCTTTCACATAGTTGAGAGCATCCTCATACAGTTCAACCAGCTTTGCAACGCGAGCCTGCAGTGGCTTCAAGTCTTCTGCCACCTCCTGCTCCAGCATCTCCTTGATGATGTTGAGGTATGTGCCGTTTGTGATGTAGCGGATGGCAGCAACTACCTGCAACTGTGTTGTACCCTCGTAGATAGAGAAGATACGGGCATCGCGATACAGGCGCTGGCACTTGTACTCCATGATGAAACCAGAACCGCCATGTACAGAGATGGCATCGTAAGCATTCTGGTTGGCATACTCAGAGTTCATACCCTTTGCCAGTGGTGTGAAGGCATCTGCCAGACGAGTGTATTTCTTCATCTCCTGGCGCTCCTCTGGAGTGAGCTTGCGGTCACGCTGTATATCCTCAAGTGCTTTGTAGATATCAACATAGCGGGCTGTCTGATAAAGCAGAGAACGGCCAGCATCCAACTTTGCCTTCATTCGGCTCAGCATGTCATATACAGCAGGGAACTCGATAATCTTCTGTCCGAACTGTGCACGCTCCTTAGCGTATGCCAATGCCTCGTTGTAAGCCTCCTGCTCAACGCCTACCGACTGTGCTGCGATACCCAGACGGGCACCATTCATCAGCGCCATCACATACTTGATAAGTCCCAGTTTGCGGTCGCCGCAAAGCTCAGCCTTTGCGTTCTTATATGTCAGCTCGCAGGTTGGTGAACCATGAATACCGAGCTTGTGTTCGATGTGGCGCACGTCAACGCCGCCGTCACGCTTGTCGTAGATGAACATAGACAGTCCGCGACCGTCCTTAGTTCCCTCTTCAGAACGAGCCAGTACGAGGTGAATGTCAGAGTCGCCATTAGTGATGAAGCGCTTCACCCCGTTCAGGCGCCAGCACTGGTTCTCCTCGTCGTAAGTAGCCTTCAGCATCACGCGCTGCAAGTCAGAACCGGCATCAGGCTCAGTAAGGTCCATTGACATGCCCTCACCCTCACAGATGCGTGGAATGTACTTCTGGCGCTGCTCCTCGCTACCGAACTCGTAGAGAGTGTCGATACAGCTCTGCAATGACCAGATGTTCTGGAAACCGGCATCTGCTGCAGAGATAATCTCGCTGAGCATAGAGAATGTAACGTTAGGCAGGTTCAGACCGCCGTAGCGTCTTGGCATAGAGATGCCCCACAGTCCTGCCTTGCGTGTAGCGTCGATGTTCTCGAATGTCTTGCTTGCGTAAATCATTCGTCCGTTTTCGAGGTGTGGACCCTCAAGGTCTACGCTCTCAGAGTTTGGAGCGATGATATTTGCAGCCACGTCGCCCGTAATGTCGAGCACCTGCTTGTAGTTCTCGATAGCGTCCTCGTAGTCAACGGGAGCATCAGCGTATGTCTTTGCGTCTTCGTAGTCACGCTCTTTCAATTCTACGATTCGCTTCATCAGAGGATGGTTCAGATGGAACCCAATCTCTGGATGGTCACTATAATAGTTTGCCATAATTATATACTTTTAATATGTAGATATAAGAAGGTAGATGGAGATAAAAGGAGATAGAGGACGTTAGTCTGTTATACCGTTATTATTAATAACACCTTTTATATAAGCATTCAGCATATAACTGGTATCAAGAAGCATTTGTACGAGCGCTTGATACTTGGTGTCGTCAATATATCCCAAATCTTTTGATAAAATACAATAATATCTGCATTCTTCAAGACTTCCTTGTGAAATGTTGAAAAAGCGAAGTTTGTCAGCCTTGCTTATTTTCTTATAACCTTCCGCAATATTTGCAGGAACAGAAACTGCCGCACGTTGGAATTGTGAACAAAGCCCAAACTTTTCAAAGTCAGGAAAAGAACTTGTAACGCGATATATTTGCACTACAAATTCATGAGCCTTCTTCCATGCAATTATGTTCTCAAATGTGCGTGTCATGCAAATGTCCTTTATCTTCTTCTATCTTCTTTTATCTTCTTCTATCTTCTAAATTACTTAGAATTATTCTTATAATACTTTATCAACTTAGGAACCACTTCCTCTACTGTACCAACGATAACGTAGTCTGCAATCTTGTTGATTGGAGCGTCTGGGTCGTTGTTAACAGAGATGATGATGCCTGAATCCTGCATACCTGCTATGTGCTGAATCTGACCAGAGATACCGCAGGCAATATATACCTTTGGATGAACAGTTACACCGGTCTGGCCAATCTGGCGGTCGTGGTCAATCCAACCGGCGTCAACGGCAGCACGACTGCCGCCAACCTCGCCGTGAAGAACCTTTGCCAACTGGAACAGCTGGTCGAAGCCTTCCTTTGAGCCGACACCGTAACCGCCGGCAACAACGATTGGTGAACCCTTCAGGTTGTGCTGAGCTTCCTGCACCTCGTGAGTGAGCACTTTCACAACATATGTCTCAGGAGACACATATTTTGATACTTCTGGATAAACCACCTCTTTCTTGCACTCACCATCGTAAACAGCCTTCTGCATAACGCCGGAGCGTACTGTCGCCATCTGTGGGCGGTTGTCAGGGTTTACGATAGTTGCCACGATGTTACCACCGAAAGCAGGGCGAATCTGATAGAGCAGGTTCTCGTAAACCTTACCCTCTTTCTTGTTCTCGTATGAACCGATTTCCAGTTCGGTGCAGTCGGCAGTAAGACCGCTGAAGAGTGATGATGACACTCTCGGACCGAGGTCACGACCGATAACAGTTGCACCCATAAGGCAAATCTGTGGTTGCTCCTCCTTGAAGAGGTTCACTAAAATGTCTGTATGTGGAGCCGATGTGTATGGGAACAGACCCTCTCCGTCGAACACGAAGAGTTTGTCAACGCCGTATGGCAGTATCTGCTCTTCCACCTTACCCTTGATGCCTGTTCCGGCAACAATGGCGTGCAGCTCTACATTCAGTTGATTGGCAAGCTTGCGTCCTTTCGTCAGCAATTCCTGAGATACTTCCTGTACCTGTGTGCCTTCTATCTCGCAATATACAAATACGTTGTTCATATTTTTTATTTTAAATGTAGATATAGGGAGTTAGAGGAAGGTATGCGACTTTGTCGCGAAGATATAAGACATTACTTCAAAGAATTTGGAAGGATTTAATGAAGATGTCGTTTGTTTATCTTATTCCGAAGATAAGAAGGAACTACTTGGAAGTAATGTCCTTTATCTTCTTCTATCTTCCTCTATCTTCTTCTATCTTCCTTTATCTTCTTCTATCTTCCTTTATTTGATCAGCCAATAATCTTCTCCTCCAACAATTCCTTAATCATGCCCTCGATGTCTGCGTCGCTGCCAGTGAGAGTCTTTGACTCCTTAGCCTGGAACACGATGTTCTGAACGGCCTTAACCTTTGTTGGCGAACCGCTCAGTCCGCACTGCTGTGGGTCGCCGTCAACATCAGCCACTGCCCACTGGGTCAGTGTGAGATACGGACGCTCCTCATACAGCTCCTGATATGGCATGTCTGGTGTGCGCTCCAGCGGAGCTGTAGCACGCTTGTACTTCATCACCAGCTTTGCGTTCTGTGGACGACAAGGAGCAGCACTTCCGTTCACTGTCACTACAACAGGCATCGGTGCCTCTACTGTCTCCACGCCACCGTCAATCTGGCGACGGATGGTCAGCTTACCATCCTCACACTTCAGAATCTCCTCAGCGTAAGTAACCTGGTTCAGTCCCAGCTTCTGTGCCACCTGTGGACCTACCTGGGCAGTGTCGCCGTCGATAGCCTGGCGACCGCCGATAACGATGTCCACATCGCCAATCTTCTTGATGGCTGTGGCCAAAGCATACGAGGTTGCCAGTGTGTCAGCGCCGGCAAACAGACGGTCGGTCAACAACCAGCCGGTGTCTGCACCGCGGTACAATCCCTGACGGATGATTTCAGCTGCTCGTGGAGGTCCCATGGTCAGGATACCTACTGTAGAACCCGGATTCTGCTCCTTTAATCGAAGAGCCTGCTCCAAGGCGTTCAAGTCTTCAGGATTGAAGATAGCAGGCAATGCGGCACGGTTCACGGTGCCTTCCGCCGTCATGGCATCTTTGCCCACATTTCTTGTGTCTGGTACTTGCTTTGCAAGCACAACAATTTTCAAACTCATATTATATATTTAATTGTTAGTGTATGTTTTCTCTTAAACTCCACAAAATTAGTTTTTTTTTGTTGTATGACAAAGAAAAAAACATTAAAATGCACATTTGACTGAAAAACGTGCACAAAAAAATATAAATGAAGAGGAGGAATGATATTCACTTTAATCAACCAACTCGTCAACAAAAACTAAGGAGTGCAGGAGTTTTTCGCTTTCGCTCAACAACACGTCAGGAGTTCAGACAATAGCTTGTCAAGCATACGTCCTTTATCTCCTTCTATATTCTTCTCCCTACCTCTAAAGACGCACTACTTAATCATTCAACTTGTCACCTTGTCAACTTGTCAACTCGTTTACTAAAAACTCATTCTCTTTTTTTGACAAACGCAACTCTCAAAATAGAAAATTCCGCGCTGCGTTTGATGTCCTTTCATGCTTTTTCGCCCGCACCGCAGCGCCACTTTTTTCGTGTTAATAAAACAAAAAGATGCCCGAAGGCAGCCGAGAAGCGATTTTTTCAGCACTATTTTTGTGGTTTTTATAGTCTCTATAGGCACTATAGTTCCTATATTTCCTATTGATAGTTTTGTCATTTCTATCAAATGACCGCGCCGTTTCATATGAGATGGCGGTGCGATTACAACGTCGTGGCGGTGCGATTACGTTTTTATCGTGCTATGATTACAACGTAATCGCAGCACGATGGCTATGTAATCGCACCGCCTTGGAAAAGCCATCCTGCCGCCTTGACAAAGCGATGCTGAGGCGATTACTATGCCATGGCATCGCCATAAAGGTGTAATGGTTGTATAAGGTCTGTTTCTTTGTATTTAAACTGATTATTTCTTTCGGGAAACGTCGGTTATCTGAGCAAAAAATTGTATCTTTGCCATTAGTGAAGCCGTTTTTTTTGCAGCAGGCAATAAAATGCGATTTTTTCGCTTCAATCAGAAACGAATTCCATCAAATAATTCAGAATATTGTTGGCAATTTGAAGAGAGATGAAAACAGTTGCCTTACAAATTGAATTTTCTCAATTCTGTGACTATATTGCAGTGCTTGAATTTTGAACGAATGTAGTCAGAATAGATTAAGTGAAAACAAGAAAGGAGAATACGATGACTAAGAAAAGACTTTATTTTGACATGGATGGCGTGCTGGTAGATTTCCAGTCCGGCATCGACAGACTGAGTGAGGATGTGAAGAAAGAATATGAGGGACGGCTCGACGAGGTGCTGGGCATCTTCGGACTTATGTCACCAATGCCTGGAGCCATTGAGGCGGTTAACATACTGAAAGAACACTACGACGTGTATATTCTCTCTACTGCGCCGTGGAATAACCCGTCGGCATGGAGCGACAAGGTTATATGGGTGACGAAATATCTGGACGATGTGTTCCACAAGCGTATGGTCATTACCCATTGTAAGAATCTGTGCGAGGGTGATTACCTGATTGACGACCGTGGCAAGAATGGAACCAGCGAATTTAAGGGCGAGTGGATTCAGTTTGGCTCGCCGCAGTACCCTGACTGGGAACATGTTGTAAATTACTTACTTGCCCCGAGCAACGACGGAGAAGACAAATAAACCACACATTGGCAGATGGCGCGTTGGTGAAAATGTCGTAGAGTCAGCAGGCAAGGGCGGTATTTCTCTCCAAAAACAAAGTAAGAAAATCAAGCATGGTGCAACTACCGTCCATAATAAAAAATCCATGCGGAGAAAAGTGCTATCTCCGCATGGAAAACAATCCGTTTAACAGGATAAGTGCAATAACGATTATTATCTCATTTATGTAAAAGCGGCATTAAGCTTCCGCCTTTTTGTCCTTGACAAAGAGCGAGCAGCCGATACTGGTAGCTATGACACCGATGATAAACACCAGCGACATAACAGCGTCAATGTGGATATATTCGTTTATGAGAAGTTTCGCACCGATAAATACCAAAAGTATGCACACGCCTATCTTCAGGTATCTGAAACGGTCGGCCATTCCTGCAAGCAGGAAGAACATGGCACGCAGACCGAGAATGGCGAAGATGTTGGAGAAGAACACCACATATGGGTCGAGCGACACGGAGAAGATGGCTGGGATGCTGTCGAAAGCGAACACAAGATCGCAAAATTCTATGAGCAGCACCGTAACAAACAGCGGCGTTATAAACCACTTGCCACCACTCGCCTTGTCGGCCTCTATAATCTGGTTGTCGGCAGTTCTCTTTGCGCGTACAAAGAATTTGCCGCCGAAGAAATTATGAGATATGCGACAAAACTTTGAAAGAACCTTTACTAAAGGATGATTGGCAGCATCTGCTTCTTCTTCCTTCTTGTTGCGCTCCAGGAACATTTTCACACCGCTGTAAACAAGGAACAATCCGAAGATAATCAGCACCCACTTGAAGCGTGCTATGATGGCAGCACCGATGAAGATGAAGATAAAGCGCATCACGATAGCCCCAAGGATACCCCAGTTGAGCACATGCTGGTATTCCTTCTTGCTTACGTTCATGGAAGTGAAAATCATCATCATGACAAAAAGATTATCCACAGAGAGGGTCTTCTCGATAAGATAACCCGTGATGTATGCAATTGTCATCTCCTCACGATACAATGCCAGTCCGCCCTCAAAGTCGTTGGGATTAAGTTTTGGCACAATATCGCCGGCGTACTTGGTGCAGACCGCCACCAGTTGGTCGTATGTCTCGATGCCATGTACCATGTCGCCACAAAACCACAGGAATACAGAAAATACCAATGCCAATGTTATCCACACAGCTGTCCAGATGCCAGCCTCTTTCATAGACACCTCGTGTGCCTCCTTGTCTATCACGAGCATATCAAGCAGCAGTATGCCAACGATGAATGCTATAAAACAAACGAAAAAAATCAGTTCTGTCGTCATTGTTTTCTAATAATAAAATAATGAAAGCGCAAAATTAAAAAAATCATTTAACATGTCAAAAATTATGTATGCTTTTCGTCTGGATTTAAGATTTTATGGCTTTTTATGGCTCTGACGGGAGTACTTATTTTGATATGGATGGTGCACTCTTATGACCGCGATATTACAAATCCCCTACGATAACCATATCTTTCCAGTGTTGCGCTTTGCGGTATTTCTCTGCAGATGCGGCAGGCACGTGTATGGTGATGCCTTTGCGGTTGAAGATGACAGACAGCGACTGCGGTTCGGGCGAGTAGTTATATACGTGTTTCAGGCTGTCGCAGTGGAAGAAAACATACTCCCCAATGGTTTCTACGCTTGCAGGAATCGTAATCTCTTTCAGACTTCTGCATTTCCAGAACACACCCCGGTTTATGGTCTTTAGTGTCGAAGGCAGTTTCACAGATTTCAAACTAATGCACTCGGCGAAGGCATCAAGTTCCAAAGTTTCCACGCCTTCTGGTATATCTATGCTTTCAAGTTTCTTACATATAGCAAATGATGCATTTCTTATGGCTTTAAGACTCTTAGGCAGTTTTACACTTCGTATGCCTGTAGCGTAGAAGCATGTCGGCATTGTCTCGGTTATGCCGTCAGGTATATTGACAGATGCCAATGAATAATTTCTGTAGAAAGCATAGTCACCGATTACTTTCAGAGATGCCGGCAGGTTGACACTTGCATTATCGATGTAATTATAGAAAGCCGAATCTGCTATTGCTGTTGTCGTATATGTTTTCCCGTTAATTTCTATTTTTTCTTTTATATACAGATTTTTTTCTCCCGTTTTACTGTCTTTTTTGAAATTAAAGGCTCTGCCAGTAACCATGCAGGTTGCATTGTCCTCTGACAGAATCTTATAGTGTATCCCATTTACCGTAGCGTCTTTCTCCATATACGCCATCAGTCGTCTGTGACTCACAGTGCCTTTAAACATCATCCAACCTGTCACTAAGGCGCAGACTATGGCGACACAGCATATTGCAGTCTTCATAATCCTGCCTCTCCTGTTCAGTGCCCTTGTCACATCCTTGGCGCTGTCAAAGCGCAGCGTCTTGTCCTCGTGCAGGCATCGCCTCATTATGTTGCGGTAGGATAGGGGAAGTCTCGTGCCTCTCTTCTCCTCTATATATTCCAGCAGTTTTCCTATTATGTATATGTCGGTGCGCTTGTCAAGACTCTCTCTGGCTCTCTGTTTCTGCTCAGGTGCGGCAAAAGTGTCGGTCATGCCGGCTGTGAAGGTATAGTCATCGGCATCGCAGAATCCCAGGTCCACAATCTTTACATCTTTGTTTATGCGCGTCAGCATGATATTCGCTGGCTTCATGTCGCAATTTATGATGTTATTATTGTGCAGGCATTCCAGTGCGTCAAGCAATTGTGTGAGAAATTTTCTTAGATTATTGTTGTTGCGGAAATACTTCGGGTCATTGCATAAAATCTCCTCCAGAGTGTCACCCATGACATATTCCATGAGGATATATGGCCCCATGCTGTTCTCGCCTGTCTCTTTATAACTTACGATGTTGGGGTGGCAGATATGCTGCCCTATGGAGAACTCTTTCCTGAATATCTGTCTGTAGCGTTGATTGTCAAGAAGTTCGGGTCTCAGTTGCTTCATGAAAAACTGTTCGCCGTCTCGGCTTACGAGAAACGACAGAGATGTGCTACCCTTTGCGTCAAGGGGCTCTATCCTTTCAAACTCCACATCACAGTCTGATGTTATAAAATCCGATGATGCTTCCATCGTTCTAAAGTATGTTGAATGTTATTCCACCGTTGCGTCCGCACACGTAGTTGCATGGTGCTCCGCCATCGTGTACGAGGCAATAAAGTTGCAACGGCTCGCCATTTATCATGTATGATACATGAAATGTGTCGCCCTTATTTAGTTTGCTGTTGACAGATTCTACGACTGTAAACATATCCATCCCTTCGAATCTTATGGTGACAATCCTGTCGGGCTTCCACGTGAGTCTTATTGTGTCGCCGGCAATAAGCGTTGAAACCTTAAGGCACTCGTTGTTTATGAAATCGCTGTCGCATTCCTCTTCCGACGATTTCTCAAACGACTCCCAGTCTTTATATCCGGCGGTTCTTGCCAATATGTTGAGCGTGAATGGTTGAGGCTTATGGTTCTGCTCCTTTTCCAGATACCCCCACATTCGTTTCAGTGTGGTAGAACTGATGTGTGCCTGGGTCAGGGCATATATTCGTGCGGCAAGAAAGTCGAAGTCACGTGGCGTCTTCATCTCCCTTCCTATGGTTTTCTCTAATTTTGCCTTTAATTTTTCAAGCATGTCGTTTTGTGTAGAAATGTTATGCCGAGTGTAGTATATTCGCATGCAAATTTAATATTTTTTTTCTTGATTTTCTATTTCTTTCATACAATAACCAAACTTGGATTAAAATGGACCAAGTTGCGTTGCCGAAATTTACATACATTTGCAAAAATTCATGTAGACGATATATAGTTTGCAATATTTTAACCTTAACATTAAAAAGTTTAATTATGAAAAAAAATCTAAGTTTGTTATTTGTGGCATTTGCGCTCATATTGCACTCATGCTCATCAGGAAATGAAAAAGAGATAACAGCAACATCTAATGAATTTATCTCTGGTGATTTGGCGGAATTGGTTGAGTTTACAGATGAACCTTGTAAAATTATTTATGTAGAGAAAGATGGAGTTATGCCGTCGCAGGTATTTAGATTAACTGTTCAGATGAAGTTAAAGAAAGAGTCTCCAGATTTGCAAAAAATGGAACCTCAAGATATTGATTTTACATCACTGCTGTCAGTTGCTGTGGTAAATCTTATTGACGAAAACGGAATAAAGATACAAGATTTGTCAATCCTTACAGATGACTTGTTGAAGTTGAAAAAATTATTGCAGGGAAAAGAGGGAGATACAGCAGAAATTGTATTCCAAGAAGAGTTTCATAACCAAGATGATGCTCCGGGATGGTTTGAACAGGTTACGAAATTTACACCGTATCTTTCTGCGGATATAGCAGGATTAGCAAAGGAAATAGGTGGTTCCTACACCTTAAAAGGTAGTGTGCATACATATCCTATAACAATGAATATAGATATAGATGGAACACAGGTAAAAGGAGACTATTATTATGACAGAATGGGACCTGGTGCAACTTTAAAACTTTCAGGTACTATAGAAAATGGAGTAATGGATATTAATGAGACTGATGAAAAAGGCGTTCCAACCGGACATTTTAAAGGGAATTTCGTAAATGGTGTATATACGGGAGAATTTATTACTAACAAAGGGAAAAAGATGCCGTTCTCTGTTTCTGAATCAGGTGATGTGACAGTGTCAGATGAGATAACATCAGACGTAGAAACTTCAGAAATGGCAGAAAATGGTTCTGCTGATTTTGATGAGTTCCTTGATAGATATGAAGAATATGTAGACCAGTATATCCTCTTATTGAAAAAAGCAGACAAAGGGGATATGGCTGCATTGGCAGAATATCCAGCATTATTACAGAAGGCACAGGAACTGCAAGGTACAATAAAATCCAATTCAAGTAATTTGACTTCTTCTCAATTATCTCGTTATAATCGCATAAACGAGAAAATGATGATAGCTATTGAAAGCATGTCTAATGAATAATAGATAATAAAAATAGTACAGAGAATAAATAATAGAATATACAAAAATGTGTTATATCCAACTCCCAATATCAGTTACTTTAAAAATAGACGAGATAAAGGGTGTTATACTTTACCATGTTGCATAGTCAGCAATAGAAAAATCGTTGGAAGTTTTAGCAAAAAAGAAAATCAAGGCCCTTAAATGAAAAACAACCACGTTCTAATGTTGTACTCATGATATAGAGATAAATGCAGTTAAAAAGAAATCAAATAAACGTTGTTACGGCTGATATAACACAACCTGAACATAAAAGGTTTATGCGAGAACTTATGAAACTGGTTTATGAATATTTTTTTAATTGATGACAAATAAGTGATGGGACTTTTAGATAATCTTAAAAAACAAGTAGCAGAAACAGCCTCAGGTTTGGGGTTGGATAATATTGTTTCAAATGTGGTAAGACCAGGAGATGCAGTGTCGCAACAGACACAGACTACCCCACCTCCTCCGGCACAGGCACAACAACCTGCACCATCAGGAAACACGCAAATATATAATCCGATGCTGGAAAACCTTATCGAAATGGCATTGGCCGATGGAGAATTGACGGAGAAAGAAAAGCAGGTGCTATTCAAGAGAGCACAGGCTATGGGTATTGACCTCGACGAATTCGAAATGGTGTTGGATGCCAAACTCTATGAAAGAAAAAAAGGGATGCAGCAAGCCACTCAAAATTCTCATGCGGCACCAAAATCTGACAAATATGGGGATGTGAGGAAATGTCCCGGATGCGGAGCAATCGTCGAATCCTTTAACACACGCTGTCCTGATTGTGGACATGAATTTAGGAACATAAACACATCAGCAAGCGTAAACGCTTTGATGCAACAATTGTATGATTATGACACAAAGAACCCTGGAGGGCTTGAAATTGTAGACATGATTACAGGTTCTGCCATGCGTCGCGTGCAGCGTAAAGCCCAAATCATTTCAAATTTCCCATTTCCAACAACTAAAGAAGATATGCTTGAGTTCTTAGTCATGGCTACACCTCTTGCAAAAAAGAAAGGAGGCTTTTTCGCAAAAATGGGCGATGAAGGAAGTGCAAATATGGAACACAACCAACTCGTGCCGGCTTGGCATGCCAAATGTGAGCAAATCATCATGAAAGCCAGATTAGCGATGAAAAACGACAAGGAAACGTTGGCAGAAATAGAGAAATATGCAAAAGAATTGAAAATAAAATAAGCTATGGGATTATTCGGCAGAGGCAAAAGCGGTGGACTCATGAATGTCATCCGTTGTGACCAACAAGACTATTTGGTATGGAAATGGCGCCCTGAAAATCAAGAGGTGAATTCCACATCAAGAGAAAACGCTATCCGCTACGGTAGTAGCCTGAGAGTGAAAGACGGAGAAGTGGCTGTTTTCGTTTATAAACAACAGAATGGCACATGTCAGGACTTCATAGAGGGCCCGTATGACGACACTATTAAGACTGATAACTTCCCTGTGCTTTCAAGCATTGTAGGGCTGGCATTTGGCGGTGAGTCACCATTCCAAGCAGAAATATACTTCATCAATCTGGCAGGCAACAACCAGATACGTTTTGGTATACCTTATTTTGACGTATTCGACCCCCGTTTCCCAGATCATGGCATTCCGATGTCTGCAAGAGGCACATTGACATTTAATGTCACAGACTATAAAGGATTCATCAAACTTAACCGGCTCATTAACTTCGAGCTTGAGGATTTCAAGAAGCAAGTAAAGGATGCCATCAGCAAATACATCAAAGCCGTCGTGATGAACGTCCCGAGCGACATGGGCATCCCTGCCGTACAAATGGAACGCCGGATATTGGACATAAACGAAACTGTCTATAATTATCTGAAGCCACGCATGGAAAACGATTTCGGAGTAAATCTCAAAGCACTGGACTTAGGTTCACTGGAGATTGACAAGGAAAGCCCATACTACGAAGAACTGCGGCAACTGACGGCAGGAAATACGGCACGTACCATGAATGCCCAAACAGATGTGAACATACAGAATCTGCAAGACACACAAGCCATCAACGCACAAAACATGGCTGAAACTCTCCGCATTCAGCGAGAAGAGTCCCAGCGAGCACAGCAATTGCAGACACAGACAAACTTCATGGGAACTCATGCTATGAACTTGCAAGCAGATGTGCTGAAGACAGGAGCTCAAAGTTTGGGAACAATGGGAACTTTAGACGGAGGCAGTGGAGGTGTTAACCCTGCAGGAATGATGACCGGTATGATGATGGGCGGAGCTATGGGACAGCAGATGGCTGGCATGATGAATGGTATGGGACAACAAATGCAACAGGCAATGAATACACCGCCGCCAATTCCAAATGTGCAGTATCATATATCTGTGAATGGCGCACAGAGTGGTCCTTACAATATGCAACAGTTGGCACAACTGGCACAAAACGGTCAAGTTACCATGCAGACTTACGTCTGGAAACAAGGTATGCCAGGCTGGGAATTGGCTGGTAATATTGTAGAATTACAGGTGTTATTTATGCCACCTGCACAAAGTGTGCCACCACCGCCACCTAATGTGTAGATTTTAGTATGTATAGGAGAATGTCGAACCGCCTAAAGAAGGAAGTAGACAAATAATTAGATTTAAATTTAAAGATTATGGGATTAATTGACATTGATGATGTTGTTGGAACAGTCATTAACAAAGCAGGTGAAAAACTTGAGGGGACAGAGAAAGAAGAGAAGACTACATTTGGTGCTGCTGTATTAAGGTTCTTTGTTTCGCTAATTTGGGTAATAATAACCTTAGTTGTCTCAATATTAGCTTTATATGCAATGGCTGCAGGTGCTACTGGTGAAATGTTTGGCTTTGAAAATGCTGAAGTCTTATGCTATGTGGCAATAGCTCTATGCGTTATTTTCTTCCTTGTAACATTTTTGGTTCCGTATCTAAGGAAGAAAGGAACTATGACAAGATGGTGTGGAATTGTCTTGTTGTTAGACGCATGTTGGTGGATATACTTGATGATAACGGGATTTAATTAATGGACAATAACAGTTTCTTCTCCTTGGACCGTCTTGTTGAATTCGGTTTAGGAATGGGGATAGCAAATCAAATGATAAATGTAATGAACCGGAGTATGCAGGAAATGTATATTCCAGGTTCAGTACATTCTATTCCAAACATACCCCCTCAGATATATTATGTAGCAATAGAAGGCAAGCCTATAGGACCTCTGAACGATGCGGATTTAAGCAGGCTAATAGAACAAAAGAAGGTGACTAAAGACACTTTATCTTGGATGCCTGGCATGAACGGTTGGGAAGCTATTGAAAGAGTTCCTGCTATATTAAAATTAGTAGCATTGATGCCTCCATCTTTAAATTTGTAACTATGAAGATTTCTATTATACCTATAGTACTGGCACTTATTATAGTGTCAGCTCTCACATATCTGGCTTGCCATATAGCCCAGGGGGACGAAAATGTTGTCCTTCTTGGAATAGGAACGGCCTTGACATATCTTTCAACATTGGGAGTTTCGATGGCAACTTCAACAAGAGAAGTAAGAACTAATGTTAATTTAAAAGTATGGTGCTCAACAATGTTTATAATCATGTTAATTGCAAATATGCTTTTCGCATGGTTAGGAGTCAATGAACATATTTATATTATAACAATAGCCACATTGTTGGTCCTCCATATATTTATTACATGGAAGATCTCTAATGTGAAAATACTTAAATCAGGAAAAAGTAAAACTCAGTAAAGACATATTATAGTTTTAGTAAGCGAATAAAGCAATTAAATATTTTATAACCTTAGTATGTATAAAAAATATTTTATAAATAATGTCATATTTCTGATATTGTCAGTTATGACATCAATGTCATCTTATGCGCAAAATTGGAGCAAGTTGCATTGCCGAAATTTACATACATTTGCAAAAAATCAAGTAGACGATATATAGTTTACAATATTTTAACCTTAACATTAAAAAGTTTAATTATGAAACTAACGAAAATTATTGGCCTATTGGTCTTTTCTGTACTGATGCTAACATCATGCGACAAAAACTTTGACAAAGCGGAGGAAATGTCAAAGCAGTTTATACAGGCTTATAATGACAACGATAAAGCTGCTGTATATGAAATGTTGCCTGCAGTCAAAACTTGTGAGAATCTTGCCATATCTGGCTTTATCGGACAGGGAGATGAAATAAATGTCGAAAAGGATGATTCCACCGGCTATTATATAGCTACTATCAATGAGCAGAAGCTACAACGACTTGTGTTTGCGACCGACAGCACCGGCATTTTCCGGATGATAGAAGCCTATGGTGTATTCAAAATAGATTCCATTGCCAAGGAAATAGCATTGAAAACAGGCGTACCTATTAAGAAAATTCCAGACTTGGAGCTATCCAAGTTGTTGAGCGCACAAGGCAATTTTATCAAAGACTTAGAACTCATTAAACAAATCACCCCTCTTTGGGCAAATTATGGCGCATATTCATGGGGACGCAATAGTAGCGGCTACTTTGTTTCCATGAATTTTACTGTACAAAACAGTTCTTCACAACCAGTCAAAGGTGAGGATTACTATCTGTATGTTTCGCCAAGACAGACTTCTACAGACAATACTTTTCCGGCAAAGACTGTGGACGGTGTAGATATTGCCCCAAATGAGACACGAGAGTTTAACGTAATAGAACCATCTCTCTACAGATATGCCAGCAAACGCAAACTATCGTATAGCGTAGAGGTAAAATACCGTTCAGAGTCCATCTTGTCTTTCTTGTTGAAATATGGCACATTCAATGGCGAAGAATATGACGACTATTTGAAACACCCATTCCGTTACCATGTAAGAACCTACGGAACATCCGCAGTGGTAAATGCCGAGAAAGAGGGAGTGGCGTATCTGCATAAAGGCATGGAAGGGGGTGAAATAATAGACACATTGTATCATGGCAAACCTATAAGGATAACATGGCAAGGGGGATATGCGGCAGTATACAACGAAGACGATGAACGCATTGGGTTTATTGAGTCTAAATTCGTGGATGACAGTTTCACCGTTCCCGTACTGGACCTTTACGAAACCACCCTTGATGCATCAGATGGCAGCATAGAGGTCTATGAAGACAATGATGGTAGCACTACAGGCAAAATTATCAAGACCTATCCTAAAGGCACAAAGGTCTTCCTGGAATCTCGCGGATGGGGAGGACCGCTTGTATACGAACGCCAGCCTAATGGCAGCATGAAAAAAATCGGATGCATATTGGAAACAGAATACATGGAGTCAGCAGACTGACATTCTGACAAAAACATATTCAGCAAAAATTAAAACGGATATTTAAAATTTTTACAAATTATAATTAATTATGGATAGAATATTAAATTTTTCAGTATTATTAATTGTTTCACTTTGTATTCCTTTGGGAGTATTTGCAGACGATATTAATTATGGAGTTTTTATAAAATATGATGGTAAAGTCAATGTGAATTCAGAACCAGAAGGTAAAGGAGAACTTGTAACACAGTACAATGGTTTAAGAAGATACAGTGATGGCTCAACTAAAGGTGAAACACAAAAGGATATATTGGAAGGTAATTTCTCGCAAGGAAAAGTGACCGACGCAAAAATCCGTTTTGCCAGATACAATGGACCTTTGTGGCTTAATAAAGCCGTTTTTGAGGGGATGCTTAAATATATGTTGATGGACAATAATCAAGGAATCCAATACACTTTGATGGAAGGTGTATTCACATGTAATAATCTTGATGAAGTTACTATTTCTCCCGAAAATCCATTGGTTATTACTCGTATCCCTTCAGAAGACGGATGCGAAACAATTGCCAAGCCCATTAATTATATAAGTGTAGACAATAGCACTCCAAGTAACCATCAGTTTTACTCTATGATAGGAGATGTAAAGGAATATGTTAGGGTTAAAGAGCTTGTTTTGAATGATGACTGGAATATAGAAAAAGTTGGTGAATATTTAAAACCAGTGTTTTCGGATGGAACAAACCTATTAATTGACTCAAAGAATAATGGGTTAGTCATAGAATTCAAGGACGGGGATTATTTTAAGTATTTGCCTCAAACGACATTTCAGTTACGCAAGACTTATAGCGATGGTGTATTGAGTATTTCTGATGATGAAATTAAACTTGCATATGCTGACGGTTCTACGTATTCTGGAACTACTATAAGTAATGTGAGTTTTAAATCGTTAGAAGAACTTTATAAATATTATATGAAGCCAATATCAATTAAAGATGTTGGATTAATATATTATACAGGCGAATTAGCAAAAGATGGAAAAATTGTTAAATATATAGAAGGTAAAACAGAGGCAGAGTTATTAGCAGAGCAAGAGCGGATAAAAGAAGAAAAGGCAGAAGAAGAAAGGTGGATTAAAGGGCAAGTTGCAGAAAAAAATAATGCAATAAAACTTTTGTGTAGCAAACAATATAAAGCTCCAAATATGAAGGTAAATGTTTCCGGTTTTGGATTTGAGCGTAATCCAGTTGGCCTTGGCGGAAAAACATCTCCTGCTGTTATGAAAGTTTATGATTTTGGCACAAAAGGTAAAACCATTGCTCTTTATGCTTATGTTGATCTTAAAGATGGAAGTGAACCACAAGCTATGTGTTTCTCAACCTCTGGGAGAAATCTTAGATTGTATTCGCAGAAGGAATCAGGTGGAACTGTTTACGGGCCAAGCAATAATCTTCCTTTTGCACTTTTAAAAACGAATGTAAAAGGGAAAACAATTTGGCTGGCTATAATGAAAGGTGGAACTATTGTGACTGATATATATGAAGGAATGTCTGAGACGGCTCTAAAAATGGCTCTGAAGTCTAGTGGATTAGCTTTGAAATTGGTTGAAAACAGTGCTGGTAAAAAAGTATATGTTTTGAATGGTGTTAAAATGGATAAACGATATTACGGTTTTGGTGAAAATCAGTATAATTATCAAGTAGAGGGTGAAGAGTGGGGTAGGTTCTATTTTACAAATAATAAACTTACCAAATGGTATTTTTATCAATAAAATTCCAACATAAATACTACACTTTTAGAGCGGATGGGATTATTTCTCATCCGCTTCTTTTACATTTGATCGAATTGGGTTAAATAGTATCATGAAATAATCGGGATGTCTATTTTAATATTATAAACATATTGTTTTGGTGGTTATGGATACTTTTTGTAATTTTACACGTTGGTAGTACTCCATGGCCGTGGATGCTGAAGTTTGTTGTATTTAAAATAATATAAAATGAGATTATTGACATCTGTAATGGTGATAATGATATTTGTTGTCAATACTTCAATGGGACAGGCATTTGACAATATGCCGATACCCGACGAGAACAATGTTGTTGACAACACCCCAGATTCAATAGGCAAGGCGCTGATGTCGAGACCGAAACCGGGAACAACACGCGTGGGCAACAATCCGGTGCTGTTTCTGATAGGCAATTCAACCATGCGAAACGGTACGAAGGGCGACGGCTCTAACGGACAGTGGGGTTGGGGATATTATGCCAACAAGTATTTTGATGCAAGAAAGATTTTTGTGGAGAACCAGGCGCTGGGCGGCATGAGCACACGCACGTTCTACACCAAACTGTGGCCGGCAGTGCGCGAGGCGCTGAAACCGGGCGACTGGGTGATAATCTCTATAGGACATAATGACGGCGGTCCGATTGACTCAGGTCGTGCTCGCTCGGTGTTGAGAGGAACAGGTCATGACTCAATCAATGTCACAATCAAGGAAACGGGCGTGAAGGAGACGGTATGGACATACGGAGGTTACATGCGGAAGTATATTGCCGAGTGCCGCGCTAAGGGTGCACATCCGATATTGATGTCGCTGACGCCACGCAATGCCTACGACGAGAACGGAAAGACTGTGCGCAAGCAGCAGGGAGCATGGCTTGAAGAGATAGGCAAGGAGCAGAACGTGCCATACGTTGACCTGAACGAGATTTCGGGTGCAAAGCTCGATACTTATGGTCCGTGGAAGATGAGTTATCATTTCTATAAAGACAAGATACATACATCTAAGTTCGGTGCGGAAATGAACGCCCGCTCGGCTGCTGAAGGACTGATGGCTTGCAGTCATCCGCAGTTGGATGCACTGAAGGCAATGATGATGAATGTAGAACCGGAGGTGTTCCCATTCAAGCGCGAGAAGGGCAAGCCGGTGGTATTCTTCACTGGCGACTCAACTGTAAAGAACAGCGACCGCGACGAAGACGGCATGTGGGGATGGGCTTCGCAGGCATTCACCGTGTTCGACCAGAGCAAGATAACGCTTGTTAATGCCGGTAGGGCAGGGCGCAGCACGCGCACGTTCCTGAACGAAGGTTTGTGGGACCGCGTGTATAACGCACTGCAGCCGGGCGACTATGTAACAATACAGTTCGGGCACAACGACATCAGTCCGATTGCCGACAAGAAGAAGCGCGGCGTGATACCTTCGGCAAAGGACACATCGAAGGTGTTTAAGTTGGACAACGGCCAGTTTGAACTTATCTACTCTTACGGCTGGTATCTGAAGAAGTTCATTCAGGACGTGCGTGAAAAGGGTGCAACTCCTATTCTCGTTTCGCTTACTCCACGCAACGAATGGCCGGGCGGAAAGGCTGAACGCAGAAACAACTCATACGGCAAATGGCTCAATGAGGTGGTAGAGGAGACTGGCGTGGAGTTTGTTGACATGCACAACATCTCTGCCGACTTCCTTGACAGTCAGTTCGCAAACGAGAAGGAGTTTAAGAAATATGACGATAAGGCCAAGAAGTATGCTGCCAAGGGCAAGGACGCCAAGGCTAAGGAGGCTAAGGAAAAGGCTCGCAAGGTTGTAGCTGAATGTAAGAACCAGGCATGGAAGTACTTCAAGAAAGACCATACCCATACAAGTATCGAAGGTGCGCGCATGAACGCACAGAGCTTTGCTAAGGGTCTGAAACAGAACAACAGTAAGTTGGCTGAGTATCTTTATTAATATAGAATGGAGAGACCTTTTATATGTGTTGTTACTAAAACGTATCCTCACAAATAATAATATGACTAAAACAGGTATATTGAGAGATGTTTCAGGACGTATGTCTGCAGTTCAAGCGCAAGAGTTCCGTGACGATGTGTTGAATATTGTCAGTCAGATACCAACAGGAAGAGTTACTACTTACGGGCATATTGCATCCCTTGCTTGCTGGCCAAGTCACTCGAGGCTGGTAGGCCGTATATTGCGTTATACACCAGAAGCGGAACATTTGCCATGTCATCGTGTGGTGAATGTAGTTGGGCGTTGTGCGCCAGGTTGGGGACGTCAGCGTACTTTGTTAGAAGATGAAGGTGTCAAATTCAAACCTAATGGTCGTGTAGATATGTCCCGTCATCTTTGGGAACCAGATATAAAATTATAGAATGAGTAAATACTCTGTATAAATCAAAAAGGAAGGAAGACTGTTGCCCCCTTCCTTTTTTTATTTGTCTTATATATTACAATATGTTGTTATTTACATTCCAAGAATCGCCCTTTGTAACCAATATGCTAATATTCCAGCAATATAACCAACGAATACTATCCATGATATATTCTTCATATACCAACCAAAAGTGATTCTCTCAAGACCCATAACGACAACACCTGCAGCACTTCCGATGATGAGTAAAGAACCACCTACACCTGCGCAATATGCAAGCAACTGCCAGAAAATACCGTCTATCGCTAAGTCCCCAGTTGGTTCTACAGGGTACATACCCATGCATCCTGCAACAAGAGGAACGTTATCAACAATACTTGACAATACACCGATAATTCCAGTTACAAGATAATGATTGCCGTTAAATGTTGTATCAAGTGTTGTCCCAAGCATTGTAAGCACACCGATAGTCTCAAGGCAAGCAACTGCCATAAGTATTCCAAGGAAGAAAAGGATAGTACTCATGTCAATGCGTGAGAGCATGTTGCTGACGCGCTTTTGCATACCATTCTTGTCGCTCTCGTGGCTCAGATTATGATAGAACAATTCGGTTACAGTCCATAATACACCAAGTACAAGTAATATTCCTACAAACGGTGGCAGATGTGTTATAGATTTGAATATCGGCACGAAAACAAGTCCGCCTACACCAAGGAAGAAAATGGTCTTACGCTGTCCAGATGTTAGCTGCTCTGTCTCACTGACAACTTCATTGCTGTGTGCTGTTTTAAGCTCGCCTTTAAGATAGAACGATAATATATATGCAGGAATAACCATAGATACTACAGATGGAATGAATATCTCTGTTATCACTCCTCCTGCTGTTATCACTCCCTTGTTCCATAACATAATGGTAGTAACGTCTCCTATTGGCGAAAAGGCTCCTCCGGAGTTTGCTGCAATGATTACTAATGAAGCATATATAATTCTGTCTTTTTTCTCTTTGACGAGTTTACGCAGAATCATAATCATTACAATGGAGGTGGTAAGGTTATCAAGTATTGCAGACAAGATAAACGTAAGTAT
>JAFQGS010000006.1 GCA_017415455.1 Prevotella sp. | reverse complement strand
TTTGGAGTTGTATATCCCCATGGGTTCTCAAAGTCCTTACCCATAAGAATGATACCACCACGTGGACCACGTAATGTCTTATGTGTCGTTGATGTCACGATATGTGCGTATTTCACAGGATTCTCAAGTACGCCCGCAGCTATTAGTCCTGCTGGATGAGCCATATCTACCATAAGGAGGGCACCAACCTTGTCTGCAATCTCACGCATGCGCTTATAATCCCACTCACGACTATACGCAGAGCCACCACCTATAATAAGTTTCGGTTTGTTCTCTATTGCGAGTTGCTCCATTTCGTCATAATCCACCCTACCAGTCTCTTGGTTAAGATTATATCCTATAGGATTATAAAGTATTCCAGAAGTATTAACGAAAGAGCCATGAGAGAGATGTCCGCCATGAGCCAAATTCAGTCCCATAAACACATCGCCTGGCTTTAGGACAGCAAGCAACACAGCTGCATTTGCCTGTGCTCCTGAATGCGGCTGCACATTCGCATATTCCGCACCAAACAATTCACACACACGGTCTATAGCCAGCTGCTCTACTTTATCAACAACCTGGCAGCCACCGTAGTAACGCTTTCCAGGATAACCTTCAGCATATTTATTTGTCAAATAAGAACCCATGGCTTCCATAACCTCGTCACTGACAAAATTCTCAGAAGCTATAAGTTCTATACCCTTCAGTTGTCGCTGATGCTCCTTTTCAATCAAATCGAAAATCTCCTGATCTCTTCTCATTTCCTTTATATTAAATTAATAAGTTTACCTATCCTATAATTTTATGTCTGCAAAGTTACAGAAAATCAACGTAACAAGCGAAAAAAATAACAAAGAATAGTTCATATGTATATTATTAAGCGCTGATAATGAGCAAACAAGCCATAATTTTCACACTATACACACAACAGACACTCATGTATATGCTTTTCAGAAAAATATACACTATCAATATTGCTCATATCGCAGAAAGCATTTAACTTTGCACTCAAAATTACAAGATTATGAATAAGGTATCGGAAAACCCTTTCAAAAACCGACCAGTCAGTGACATGCCACTGATTATTGTTTGCGTTTTTTTTGTGACACTTTATTTGGTGTCAAACATAATGGCAGTAAAAGTAATTGGTATTTTCAACATTTTTTGCTTTGATGCTGGTACTATAACATTCCCATTCGCTTATATGCTTGGCGATGTGCTTACTGAAATATGGGGCTTTCGTACTGCAAAGAAAGTAATATGGCTCACTTTCTTATGCAACGTCACCATGGTAATATGTACACAAATTGGGGTTTGGCTGCCATCACCTGAATATCTCACAGATACAGGAGATGCCTACAATAGTATTTTTAATTATGTTCCACGCATTGTCATCGCATCATTAGCGGGTTTTCTTCTTGGCGAACTTTCAAATGCGTGGGTTATGGAACGCATAAAACAGAAAACTCAAGGCAGGAAGTTGTGGATAAGAACTATAGGCAGTTCTATGGTTGGTTATCTATTTGACACTTTACCGTTTGTATTGATTGGATTCCTTGGAACCGTATCAACAAACGATTTACTTCTGATGATTGCATTTCAATACGTATCAAAATTAATCATAGAGTCTTTCTTCGGCACGCCAATGGCTTACGCCGTTGTCAACTGGCTAAGAAAAGTCAGATAAAAGACACCTGACACATACCGTTTATGGAAAGATACTCATTGATTAGCACAAAGATGAAGCGTGAGTTTATACTCCTTCAAGGCACCGGATGCAGATGGAAGAAGTGTGAGTTTTGTGATTATCATACGGATATATCACAAAATCCGCTCGAAACAAACTATAAAGTCCTTCAAAACGTAACCGGGGAATATGGTGTACTTGATGTAATAAACTCCGGCTCCTGCATAGAGATTGACAACGACACACTCAGGATGCTGAATAATGTAATTACAAAGAGGAATATCCACACGGTATGGTTTGAGTCACATTATATATTCAGACACCATTTAAATAAATTTGCACAACAGTTCCCTACAGCTGAAGTAAAATTCAGATGCGGCATAGAGACATTCAACCCGCAAACAAGAGCATTATGGAACAAGGGAATTAGCGGTAATGTGTCGCCTCTTGATATATCAAAGTATTTCAAAGGAGTCTGTCTTCTGTGCTGTGTTGAAGGACAAACACACGAACAGATATTAACAGACATTCATACCGCAAAGAAATACTTTGAGTATTTCAGCGTAAATGTATTTTGCAACAATTCAACATCCATACAACGTTCAGATGAACTATACACTTGGTTTTGCAACAAAGTGTATCCATTCATAAAAGACGACCCCAAGATTGAGGTTCTAATCAACAATACAGACCTTGGTGTAGGATAACTCACACTCACACCGATTATCCAATAACAATATCATATCTTTTATTGGTATCCACCAAAAGCAAAAGAGATATGATAAAAGTTATAGTCGCAGGTTCCCAAATGATAGTCAGACTGACATTCACGTGCTGTAAAGCATTTTAGTAAGAGTATTTATTTAGTGTGAAGTAATTTTGTAAAAAACAAATTTAGTGATGAAGTAAAATCAGTCATAGTCAAAACACAAACAATATAGTAGCAACTCAATTTGGTATATAGCGTGTATACCATCGGTATATCCCGTGTATACCAAAAGTATACGCCGTGTATACCAAATTGAAACGACTAAGACAGATTGAGAATTTGACCATTAGTGACTATGAGAATACCAATCTTAATTTACATTTTGATTCAAATAGTTCAGGCCACCAATATATCATTTTAGGAATATATACAAAAAAAAGGTTCCCAAAGGAACCTTTTGCGGTGCGTACGGGACTCGAACCCGTGACCTCCTGCGTGACAGGCAGGCATTCTAACCAACTGAACTAACGCACCATGCGTACAGAAAACCGAATATTATTTGCGGTGCGTACGGGACTCGAACCCGTGACCTCCTGCGTGACAGGCAGGCATTCTAACCAACTGAACTAACGCACCTTTTACGGTATTATCTGTTTTGCGGTTGCAAAGGTAATGTTTTTTTTTGTATCTCCAAAATATAAACAACTTTTTTACAAAAAATATTGCATTAATATTGCATCATGATAAGATTTCCCATCATAAAGCCAATCTTTCAAACACACGGTTCGGCAGAAACCTACTTTTTGAAAAAGCTTCAATGATATGTCATTATCCGAGTCTATATACACATAAAGCTGATGCAGATGAAGAATACGTGATGCATAACTCAACATTTTCCGCAGAGCCTCATACGCATATCCTTTATGCCGAAACTTACGTTGAATAACAATTCCAATCTCTGCACGCAGATGAGAAGGGTCAAAATCCACCAAATCTATAATACCTACAGTCTCACCTTCTGCATTCTCCACCATAAGCCTTACCTGACGGTCCGCATATATATCCCCTTTGCTTTCCGCTATATAGTTATGTAAGATATATCGTGAGTAATGAACATTAGTCACACCCCTGCCCCACAGTTGCTCATCGTTTTCAATTACATAGAGAGTATCCAGATCTTCTGGCTCTATTGCCCGTAATATAATCTTATCATCACTCATAAACATCACCAATGAGTTATTTTAACACTTCCTGTTCTGTTATAACCATATTTTTCTCAGGATGATATATTCCCATTTTCACCTTAGCACTCGGCCGACTTGCAAAAAGTTCCATTATTGTCTCATTATCAAACTTGCTGCTATCATATACAACATAAGTCTGTCTGTCGTTAGACATACTACCAATTGAATAATGTCCTTCCTCAAAGCGCTCCTTATCAGACGTTATTATTTCTGCTGTCAACCCTTTACTACGCACAAGTCTATAACAATCAGCCTCATTAGATTTATCAACAAAAAATATATAATTTGCAGGCTTATTCCTAACATGCCAGAATCCAAGAGCTTTTTTTGCACGCTCTATCTGCATACCCACCAATGCCAGTAATGCCTTGAAATATATTGCTGCTTTTATTGGGATGGTCAGACACAGACTGGCATTACCATAATGCTTCCTGAAGAATATCAGCATAGCATCATAGAACACATGCACATACCGGAATGATGATTTCTGAGTACTCTCACCTTTATAATGAAGAATACGTGCAGGATAATACCAATTAGCATATCCTCCTTTCAATAAACGATATGACAAATCTATATCTTCTCCATACATGAAAAAGTCCTCGTCCAGAAGACCTACAGCAGAAAGAGCCTCACGACGGAGCAAAAAGAATGCGCCACTGACAACTTCTATCTGAGATGGCACATCCCATGGAAGGTACCCCATGTAATATCTGCCAAAGCGGCGACTACGTGGATAGCGTGAACAAAGTCCGGTCATCTTATAGAAAGACGTCAAAGGCGTTGGCAGTCCCCTGCGACTTTCCAAGGCCTTGTTCCCATCAGACTTTATCATCTGGACTCCCAATCCTCCAGCATCGGGATGGGAATTCATAAACTCAAGCGTATCACGTATAACACTCTCACCTACAACGGTGTCTGGATTGAGAAGCAGTACGTACTCGCTGTCTGTCTGTTCTATAGCAATATTATTAGCACGGGCAAATCCCAAATTATGATTACTTTCAATAATCCTTACATCAAAAGAACAAGATTTAAGATAATCCACCGTACCATCACGTGAATCATTATCCACAACTACAATCTCAGCCTCAACACCCTTAAGTGCCCTTTCAAGGCTGATAAGACATTGCTCAAGATAATATTTTACATTATAGCTTACTATTACAACCGTCAGTTTCATTATGCTCACCAGATATTTCCATTTTACATTTACCTTTCGACGGATATATAAACAACAGGCTTAAGCCTCCTATTATTGCCATATATGCAAAAGACACATTCATATAAAAATAATAAAATAATGTATTACCCCAGACTGGTATGCCTATTAACAGCATCCTCAAGACACTCCATCTCAGTAACACATTGTCTTTTCCTGAAGCCAACCGCCTGGCCACCGGGGGTAACTTAAACAGCCTCAGGGCCAATGGTATCGTACATATAGTTACAAGTTCCATTATCGCCACAGCTATGAATTCAGACGAATTCTGATCAGCCTTGCCGCCAGCCAATAATATATCGCATTCAAATAAGGCTGCGACAAGCATCGGTCCAATAAAAGAAAGCAGCCATATATATAACAATATCATTCTAACTCTAATCCTTTTCATTCTCTTTATTATCATTTTTTATCAAAAGGTGTACGACTCATAATAGAGCGTGCTAATGTCTGCTCATCCGTATATTCCAACTCATTGCCAACCGATATGCCACGAGCGATTACTGTAAGTTTAACATCCAGTCCTGTAAGCTTGCGGGATATATAAAAGCTTGTAGTGTCTCCCTCCATAGTAGAGCTCAACGCAAGGATTATCTCACTAATCTCACTATCCGACCTTACCCTTTCGACCAAAGAATCTATATTAACATCACTAGGCCCTATCCCGTCCATAGGAGATATCACGCCACCAAGAACATGATACAACCCATTATATTGACGTGTATTCTCAATTGCCATAACATCCTGTACGTTCTCGACTACACATATTACTGATTTTTCACGACGTATATCCGAACATATTGAACATATATCAGTATCACTAATATTATGACACACATTACAGTATTTAATATTGCGGCGCATATCACAGACTGCATCCGCAAAGCGTTCCACATCTTCAGCATCTTGACGCAAAAGATGCAACATCAGGCGCAGGGCCGTCTTACTCCCAATACCAGGAAGTTTCGAAAACTCCGCCACGGCCTTTTCAAGCAACCGAGAAGGATATTGTTGATTCATACCATTCTTTTTATCGGGCAAAGGTACAATTTTTAATATAAATTCAGTACTTTTGCAAGAAAATAGTACGAATTTTATGGAAATTAAAAAGTCACAGTTTGTCATTAGCAGTCCCACAACAAACCTCTGCCCTAACGACAACAAGCCTGAGTATGCATTCATAGGAAGGAGTAATGTCGGCAAATCAAGCCTTATCAATATGCTTTGCAACCACAAGAACATGGCTAAAACATCATCCATGCCTGGTAAAACATTACTTATAAACCATTTTATAATAAATAATGAATGGTATCTTGTGGATTTGCCTGGATACGGATTTGCAAAGCGTTCAAAATCCGTACAGAAACAACTTGAGCAAATGATATCATCATACATTTTGCTGAGGGAACAACTCGTAAACGAATTCGTACTCATTGACATAAGGCACGAGCCACAGAAAATAGATCTTGAGTTTATAGATTGGTTAGGACAAAGCAACATCCCATTTTCTATTGTATTCACAAAAGCAGATAAGCTATCTCAAGGGAAAGCCAAACAGAATGTAACTAATTATCTCAACAAGCTCAGCGAGACATGGGAAGAGCTGCCTCCACACTTCATCACAAGCAGTGAGAACAAATCGGGACGGGAAGATGTCCTAAATTACATTGAACAGATAAACAATAATATCAAACAATAACAAACGACACAAACGTCTTATGCCAATACCATACTTAGACGTACAGAACCTGACCAAGTCGTTTGGCGACAAGGTCCTGTTTGAGAATATTTCTTTCAGTATTGCCGAAGGGCAAAAGGTCGGTATTATAGCCCAGAATGGAACTGGTAAATCCACGTTGCTATCTATCCTTACGGGGAAAGAAGGATACGACTCTGGTGAGATAATATATAAGAAAGACCTGAAAATAGGTATTCTGGAACAGGCTCCAAAGTTTGACCCATCTGAAAGTGTACTTGACGCATGTTTTAACCATGAAGGAATAAACGAAAGAATATTAAAGGCCAAGCAGATTCTAACACAGCTGAAGATTAGCAATCTTGAACAACCAATGAGAGAGCTAAGCGGAGGACAGCAAAAAAGAGTTGCTCTTGCAAACGTCATTATTACAGAACCCGACTTTCTTATCCTTGACGAGCCTACAAACCACCTTGACCTTGAGATGATTGAGTGGTTAGAAGGATATTTAAAGAGAGTCAATAAAAGTATTCTACTGGTCACACATGACCGTTTCTTTATAGACAGAATATGCTCTGTTATATTGGAGCTTGACAACAAACAGATATACACATATCGGGGCAATTACAGTTATTTCCTGGAGAAAAGATCTGAAAGGATAAACAACACCAAGGCTGAAATACAACGTGCCAACAACCTGTACAGAAGAGAATTGGAATGGATGCGCAGAATGCCACAGGCAAGAGGACATAAGGCAAAATACAGAGAAGACGCATTCTATGAACTGGAAAAAACCGCAAAGCAGAAAATAGAGGACAGACAGATAAGGCTGAAGAACAACAATGTATATATCGGAAACAAAATCTTTGAATGCCAATATATATCAAAAGCATGGGATGACAACAACATCATAACAAAAGACTTCTATTACAATTTTGCCCGATATGAGAAAATGGGTATTATAGGTAATAACGGAACCGGGAAGTCTACCTTTATCAAAATGCTTCTTGGAATAGAAACACCTGATAGCGGAAAGTTTGACATAGGAGAAACGGTAAAATTTGGATATTTCTCACAAGACGGGCTTAAATTCAATGACAACGACAAAGTAATTGATGTTGTTAAAAACATCGCCGAATATATAAATATCGGCAATGGCAAGCACATTTCCGCGTCACAGTTCTTACAACACTTCCTTTTCACACCAGAACAACAGCATAATTTCGTATACAAACTCAGCGGAGGAGAAAAAAGAAAGCTATACCTATGCACGATATTAATGAAAGAACCAAACTTTCTTGTACTCGATGAGCCGACAAATGATTTAGACATAAAGACGCTCCAAATATTAGAGGAGTATCTGGCTGACTTCCCTGGTTGTGTTATTATAATAAGCCACGACAGATATTTTATGGACAAAGTTGTTGACCACCTGTTGGTTTTCAACGGGCAAGGCAATATAAAAGACTTTCCAGGCAACTATACGCAGTACAGAGAATGGCATTCTCTGAAAAGTAAGAGCCAGGAAAAAGAAGAGAAGAAAGAAGACATGCAAAAGAAGAAAAAGCCTTCTGACACCAGGAACAAAATGACATACAAGGAGAAACGAGAGTTTGAACAATTGTCTAAAGAGATTGAGGAACTGGAAAATGAGCAGAGGAATATAGAAGAGGCTTTATGCAACGGGACATTAAGTATTGAAGAGATAACAGAATACAGCAAGCGATTACCTTTATTAAAGGAAGAACTTGATATAAAAGAAATGAGATGGCTTGAATTATCGGAGATAGAATAAGGTCGTTTTATGAAAATATGTTAAAAACACAAATACTCCTTTTATATAATCAATATAATTAGAAATTAATAACTACCTTTGCACAAGTTTTAAAAAGAATCCTTATTGTTTCCCTTCGGAAACATCACATCATTACAATTTATTACATACTTATATGTATAGCAAAGAAGAACTTTTATCAAAAAGTATCTCCGAATTGGAAGATATTGCAAACAACACCGGAATTACAATTAATTCCAAAGACAATCAGGAAGATATTATATATTCAATACTTGACAAGCAGGCTGAGATAGAAAGCAACAAGAATCCCCTAAGTCCAAAGAGACGTCGAACAAGAATTGTCAAAAAGGACTCTGACCATGTCTATTCCGTAAAAGGCAAAGACGGAGAGAATCTTGACTTAAAGAAATCAAAAAGCCAACAGGAGGATCAGCCACTGTTCAAGGATGAAACTCCAGACAATCCACAAAGCAAGGAGGATGTCTTTACAGAAGAACCAAAGGCAGAAACACCTGCTCCGAAGAAACGCGGAAGAAAATCCAAAGCAGAACTTGCAGCATTAGCAGCAGCCGCCAAGGAAAGTAATACAGAGAAGACAGACGTGAACAAGGCGGAAACAGGAAATCAAGAGATAGCCAACGATTTCAACGACATACCTGAGGCAGAATTTGCAAGTAGCAGCAATAATACAGACACCGCAACAGACAATGAGGAAGAGAACCTCATAGCTCAGTTACAGGCCAAAATATCCGCCCATAACGAAATGGAAGAGGAGAAGAGAGAAGCTATAGCCGAAGGTATATGGGAAGGAGACCCAGGAGACGGCACTGACTTTATCATAGTTACAGACTTGCCTATAGAAGACCAATCCGCTCTTCCTGACTATGACATTTTTGACAATCCTATAACACCATTAAGCGCACCAACGTCATATCAACAGAACAGTCCATCTGTGGAAACATCAGAATATGACTTTACTGACATTATAACAGCAGATGGAGTGTTAGAAATCATGCCTGACGGATATGGATTCTTACGTTCCAGCGATTACAACTACCTATCTTCACCCGACGACATTTATGTGTCTGCACAACAAATAAAGCATTATGCATTGAAAACAGGAGATGTAGTAAACTGCATGGTACGCCCTCCACACGACGGCGAGAAATATTTCCCTTTAACAAGCATTGTAAAAATCAATGGTTGTGAGCCAGGCAAAATAAGAGACCGTATACCATTTGAGCATCTCACACCTCTATTCCCTGAGGAGAAGTTCACACTTTGCGGAGACGCAGCCACAACAAATCTCAGTACAAGAGTTGTAGACTTGTTCTCACCAATAGGCAAGGGGCAAAGAGCACTTATTGTTGCTCAGCCAAAGACAGGTAAGACAATACTCATGAAAGATATTGCAAACGCCATTGCCGCAAACCACCCCGAAGCATATCTTATGATGCTTCTCATTGACGAACGTCCAGAGGAAGTAACAGACATGGCCCGAACCGTAAACGCAGAGGTTATTGCCTCAACATTTGACGAGCCGGCAGAAAGGCATGTAAAAATAGCCGGTATCGTTCTTGAGAAAGCCAAGCGTATGGTTGAGTGTGGACACGACGTTGTTATTTTCCTTGACTCAATAACCCGACTTGCAAGAGCCTACAACACAGTTTCGCCGGCAAGCGGCAAAGTCCTTACCGGAGGTGTTGACGCCAATGCGCTGCAAAAGCCTAAAAGATTTTTCGGAGCTGCAAGAAATATTGAAGGCGGCGGTTCACTCACCATTGTAGCAACTGCACTCATTGACACAGGCAGCAAGATGGACGAGGTTATATTCGAGGAGTTCAAGGGTACTGGTAACATGGAGCTTCAGCTTGACCGCAGCCTAAGCAACAAGCGTATATTCCCGGCAGTGAACCTCGTTGCATCAAGCACGCGTCGTGACGACTTATTACAAGACAGGACTACACTCGACAGAATGTGGATACTTCGCAAATATATATCAGACATGAATCCGATAGAGGCAATGAACACTATTCATGACAGAATGATTCATACAAAGAGCAATGAGGAGTTCCTTATTACAATGAACTCTTAAACATTTGACATCAAAAGAGGTGTACATTCTATGTTTTTATGCAAATGAAATATAGAGCGTACACCTTATTTATATATAATATCAGACTCCACTTATATTAAATTGCTCGCATAGTATATGCATAAAGAACATTAAAGAGCAACTTTTAATATAAAAATTTGGATGTCAACAAAAAAATAAGTACCTTTGCAACCGATTTGGGGTTCCGTAGCTCAGTTGGATTAGAGCAACGCCCTTCTAAGGCGTGGGTCTAGGGTTCGAATCCCTACGGAATCACTTACAGAAGGACATCGCAAAGATGTCCTTTTCTTTTTTTAACTTAATGTCAAAATGATACAGCTTATCTTTACAATTATAATACTTAGCGTCTCTGTTGCATACGCCATATATCTAATATACCGTGCTTTGACAAGGAAAAACAATCCGTGTGCAGGGTGCGCTGGATGCGCATTAAGCAAGGAAATGAGACGAAAGAAGGAAAAGAACTGGAATAAAAAACAGAAGCCTACGTGTTATAACAAAAAACAAGACAAAAAGTTTGGATATTAAAAATAAAAGGGCTATCTTTGCACTCGCAAATAAGAAATGGTACCTTGGCCGATCGGTTAGGTAACGGTCTGCAAAACCGTGTAGAGCAGTTCGACTCTGCTAGGTACCTCAAAAAAAAGACTTGATTTCTCAAGTCTTTTTTTATACATACACTCTATGATTAAATAATTCAACTTTCCTAAGTTTCACTTTCCTTGTAGATATATTATTACGTCTAACAAAAAAGCAACCTGTTTCAGATATTAAGTTCCTGATATCCTACTTAATATGCAATCTTGACCTACACTCCTTGCACAATCCCTTTTTCTTGGCAAAGTCGGCTTTTCCCTTTGCGTCTTTCATGATACAAGTTACATCATTCTTTGGGCAATGCTTATAGTTGAAATAGGCATGTATAAATTCATGCAATATAACTTTTGCCATGTCCCTTTTCTTGTTCTTCAGTCTGAAATCGGAGACCACACACGTCTTACCAGGCTGCAATGTCAGCCCAAGCACACCCCAATCTGTTTTTCCTCTATACTTTGGTATGGAAATATCCTTATGGAGCAGCACTATTGTATATGTGCAATCTTGCTTAAACGCGTCTGTCAACTTACAAGCATCGTATCTGCTTTTATTTTTGTTTAAGTAGTCACTCTGCAGGGGTTGTGTGGGTTGAACGTATATTTCCGCTAACATTTTCAATTGCTCAAATGCGAGTACCTCCAGTTCCCCCGCTATCCTCTCCGCTTCTGCCTCAGAGAAGTTGCCTAAAGGCTGAATATCAATAACCACGTGATCTATGTAATCAAGTTCATCAACTATAGTGTCATTGGCTTCATTTACTTCGGATTCCGATTCTTTGTCCATATTGGTTACACGTAGAAACAATCCACATCCTATCAATATTATGAAAAGGACAATTGAATAAATAATGATTTTCTTTTTCATGATTTTGTTTTTAATTGTTGTTTTGACGATACAAAGGTAAGACGTTTTTTCTTCCTGTCCAAAAGAGAAGCGGCTCGTTGTATGAACCCCTCGGTTTGTTGTATGAAATGGGGTTACTCAAAGTAGATGGGGCATCCAAGACGGTTCTTGTTCATGCGGAAGAGAAGTATTCGCTCTGGGTATTTGCCAAGAAGGAATAGCGTTACGGGACATAGCCACAGCTCCTCGTTCCATAACGGACCTGCCACTCGGTAGAAGGCGCCGCCGGTAAGCGTAGAACTCTCTTTCTTAAGACTTGCGCCGCAAAAATATTTTGCCTGCTTTTCATTGCTAATCATAAATTCGGCAACAACCTTGTCTTCTCCGCGTGAGTAGTAATCGATGAACTTGGCAGCGCCACCCACCATCAGGGTGTGCTCGAACAACTCCTTCGGGAATCCCGGCACCTCACAATACCACTTCTTGCCAACCTTAATGAAGGTAACTTCAAACACTCCATGACCTGTAAACCTGTGGTACAGAGCCTTGGCAAGTACCGGAACAGCCTTTGCGTAAGCTGGAATGTTTTTAACTATGTACACAACATCATTGAAATAAGTTTTTAAATTACTCATTTTGCTAAAATTTTAAGATTAAAAATATTGGGAATTCAAACGATGTGACAGCTTCGAAAAGCCTTTGCAAAAGTATGTAAAATATTTTAAATCTCAAAACCAACTGATTATCAACTACTTGCAGAGATTTGCATATTTCATATTTTTTTATTATAGGAGAACGTTGTTGTTGATTAAGACACGTCAACCTATAACGCAGCAACGATGCAAACGCCAATTAAAAAAAGGAAGAAGTTTTGCTTCTTCCTTAGTGTGATTTATCTCTTCCTAAACACAAGCCATGGTATAATACCCTGCCACTTCTTGTGAGGATAGTTGGCTATGTCATGTATGTCGTGACGCTTGCCGTTTCGGTCTCGGAAAAATGAGTAGCCGGTGCCTCCGGTAATATAAATGGCATCAGTGAAACCATATTCGCGCAACGCATCGGCAAAGCTCCACATCGATTCCTTGTGGCGGGTGGTGATGTAGTAGAGGCGGTCGTCAATCCTGCCTATGGCGCATCGCTCAACCTTACCATGCAGATGGAAACGCAGAGGCAAGTCGCTATTGCTTACCAGCACAAACTGGCGGAAGTAACTGCCGCCTTGCTCAATGGTATAGTCCTTCACATCCTCGAAACGCGAGATGCCGATTACATTGTTGCCATTGGCCATCGCCATATATCCTAAACGATGGGCGTTTGCCTGATGCTCCTTGCCCTCTGCCACCAGCGAACTAAGATAGTGCCCGTCGGCGGTGAAGTCAACAGAACGGCAATAGAGATAAACAGATGCGTCGGCAGTGTCGGGCTCCTGAAACTCTATCGTTCCCTGCAAACCATGAATGGCATATATGTTAAGCCCCACGCCCAGAATGCTGTCGCTCTCCATTATCACCTCCGATGCTTCGCTGCTTGCCTTACGCTGCAGCTTCTCAATGTTCTCTTTGGGAGAAACAGATATTGACACACCTAATTTATAATAGTACGACCATGTCTTATAAGCAGCAAAAGCCATGATTATGGCAGCAAGCAAACCAACAATGGTCAAGGCTATCCTCGCCCATTTCGGGAAAGGGCGCTTAGGTGCGACAGGTGTTTCCTGCTGCACGTCATCATCATCTCGCTCTATAATGATAATCGGCGTTTCGGTTGTCTGTCCGTCATGCACGTTCTCGTACCCGTCAATCAGTTCGTCATCTTTTTTCATCCCTCACCTCCTTTCTCTTCTGCTAAAAGCTCCATCAACTGTTTCAGTGCCTCGCGTGAAACTCTTAGTGGCTTAATATCATCTCTGAGATGCTGTCCAGTGAACGTTATTGTTTGCTCTGTGAGATTGATTACAAACACGTATCGCTTGTTGACAATCAGACTTCTGCCCACACGGACAAAGGTATTGTTGCGCAGTTGTTTAAACGTCTCGTCAAAGAAATGCAACTGGAATGTCATGGTACGCTTGCACCCATTTGTGAGCACAAGGTCAGAATAGTTCCCGTCGGCACTGACGTAAACAATCTCTTCGGTACTTACCCGCACCATCTCCGTCGATGTCTTAATCTTTAGCCATTCCATGTTTTACAGACTTCCAATTCTTTCTTTTACAAAAGTAATAAAAAGCAATTGATAAAACAAGAAATATATGTGCAAAAGTTATAGGAGAACAATTGCTAATGACATTGTATTGCTTATTTAATTTCTGTTTGTTATTATTGTTTATGTCGCAGTTTGTAAGGTTTACGGCATTTATGTATTCTTCTCAGGATACCAATTTTCAAAGATTACTCCGTTAGAGAAGTACTCGTATGCAATACTTTCTGTCTTTTTCTTTTCAGGATGTTTTCTGACTCTTTATTCACGACATGTTAGTTTTTTATAGACAAACGGGCATGACAAGAAAAAAGAGAAAGCTGGATATCTAACCCGCTTATAATCAGGGCTATGCGAAAGGTGGTCAATAACATGCCATATAAGCATTAAAAGTATGCCATTTAGACATTAAAAGTATGCCACTTTTTGAATGCTTGTTTCATGTTGTCTAAAAAAACGCATCTTAATTTGTCGGAAAAGGAAAAATAGAGTAAATTTGTCGCAATAATTATTACATTACTAACTAAGTAAACATAACGTATGGAACTACCTGATTTCATGTCATACTCAAACAAGTTCACCAACAGTGACTTTGTGGAGAAAATATCAAAAGTGGCTAAACGTGCCGGGGCAAAGCTTGTATATGTGGCACTGATACTATATTACACATTGCAGAGCGACAAGGTGTCAGCAAAAGACAAGGCTATGATTATCGGCGCGCTGGGCTATCTGATAAGCCCTGTTGACATAATGCCCGACGCCATTCCTATTGTGGGACTGAGCGACGACCTCACCGTGCTTCTCTTTGTACTGAAGAAAGTTTGGCTGGATGTGCCGGAGGATGTGAAGGAGAAGGCAAAAAACAAACTAAACCAGTGGTTTGACGATGAGGAGAAGAAGGAGATTGGAAATATCTTCGACGAGAAACAGGCTTGAAAAGCAGGAAATAACCTAACTTCCTTAACTGCCAGAGCGCTAAAACATTAATAATATAAAACACTCTTTAATTATGAAAGGGATATTAAGACTAACGGCAACTGCAGCGGCTGTGATAATAAGCATAGTTGCCGCTAAAGCACAGTTGCCTGAGCGCAACGCGGAAAACATAGCAAAATACAAGGAGATTTGCAAGGACAACATCTACAAGGAGATGAAGGGAATGTACCGCGAGGCTGGAGGTGCGCTGAAGTATCCTTTTCTCGCTCCGGGCAGCAATCAATATCTTGACATATTATGGGACTGGGACTCATGGCTCAGTAATGTTGCGCTAAGACAGATACTCAATGACAAAGGTACGGAGAAGGACAAGAAAGAAGCAGTGAAGTATGAGCAGGGATGTGTGCTGAACTCACTGAACTATTGCGGCATGGACGGATGGATACCTTACTGGATTGAGCGTAACCAGCCAAGCCGGGAGGAGATGCTGAAGACAATAAACCCATGGAAGGTGAACATGCACAAGCCTACACTGGCACAGCATGCGGCTTTCATAACAAAGGAGAATGGCGGAGACGCGGAATGGCTGAGGGAGGAGTTCTACAAACTGCAGAGCTTTGTGGGTAAGTACATGAATTACCACAGGCATAAACCTACAGGACTTCTCTATTGGGAGAACGACGTGGCTATCGGTGTGGACAACGACCCAAGCACTTTCTACAGACCCGCGGAGAGTTCTGGCTCTATTTTCCTTAACGCACTGATGTATAAAGAGTTGCTTGCGATGAGTTATCTTGCGGGAAGACTAAATATGAAGGACATATCAGAATATTTCAGCAAGGAGGCTGAGGAACTGAAAGGATGTATTCAGGAGCACTGCTGGGATCCGAGAGATAAGTTCTACTATAGTGTTGACCTTAACCTGCTGCCTGTAGAGAAACCAGACATCAAGGGAGTGAAGCCCGGAGAACTGTTCTTCCACAGCGGACAGCCGAGAGACTACGACTGTCTGATAATGAGATTCAGCGTATGGAGCGGATTCATGGCCATGTGGGCAGGCATCGCCACACAGCAACAGGCTGACGAAATGGTGAGAAACCACTTCTATAACCCAGAGGAATACAACTGCGCCGCCGGAATAAGAAGCCTCTCGCCACTGGAAAAGATGTACAACACAAGGGCAATCGGCAATCCCTCCTCTTGGCAAGGACCAGTATGGATAAACGTCAACTATCTTGTATTCAGAGGACTGCTGAACTATGGATATGAGAAAGAGGCAAGAGAGGTGGCGGAAAAGACGGTGATATTACTGGGCAGAGACTTTGAGCGATTCGGAGCACTTCATGAGTATTACCTGCCAGACAACGGAGAGCCTGTGCTGAACAAAGGATTCCAGAATTGGAACTTCCTCGTGCTGAACATGATAAACTGGATGGAAGGCAAGAACATGGTAACGGAATTCTGATATTTTCAAAGGGAGCGAGAATATGGGAAGATGCAGAACAAGAAGATAAATGACAGGCGAACTGACAGATATCCTTACAAACTGAGATAATACAATAAAAAAGAAGATAGCGGGAAACAACTCTGCTATCTTCTTTTTCTTCTTAATACTCTAACCAAAACTGGTCATTAGTTTCAGAATCAGACCAGTTACTTGGCTGCAATACATTCAACTTCTACAAGAACATTCTTCGGTAACGTCTTGACTGCCACTGCCGAACGCGCAGGGAATGGCTGAGAGAAGAATGTGGCATATACTTCATTCATCGCAGCAAAGTCTGCCATATCAGACAGGAATACTGTTGTCTTCACAACATTAGCGAGTGTAAGCCCAGCCTCCTGCATGATGTGAGAGGCATTGGTAAGGGCCTGATGTGTCTGCTCCTTTATTCCGCCCTCTACAATCTCGCCTGTCTCTGGATTCAAAGGAATCTGTCCTGATGCGAAAACAAATCCGTTAACTTCAATTGCCTGGCTGTAAGGTCCTATTGCAGCAGGCGCTTTCTCTGTGTGTAATGCTTTCATATTAAAAAAAACTGTTATATATATTATTATTCTACTTTCGCAAACTCCGCTTGCCTTCCTTTATATTCCTATTTATTCCTATATCTTAAACTTGAGCCACTATCTATATTAATAAGGTGCAACCTTTATCTTTCCCAGAAGCTTAAAGCCTTTATCCATCAAAGCCTTATTTATCAACTGGATATGCTCGTCGTTTCTTGTCTCACAGACAATACAGAGCATGCACGCATTAATATTCTCGCTGTCGCCGCTACGCTCATGACGCACACTAACTATATTACCTCCACAAGAGGCAATGACAGAAGCAACCTCGCTTAGACGGCCAGGCTGGTCGTCAAGCTCAACATTAATAACACTGAACCTGCCACTCTTGGTAAGTCCGCGCATGATGACACGGTTCAGGATAGTCACATCTATATTGCCTCCGCTGACAACGCATATAGTTTTCTTGCCCTTTACAGGCACCTTGTTGTACATCACAGCAGCAACACTTGCAGCACCGGCACCTTCAGCAATAACCTTCTCTGCCTCAAGAAGCTGAAGAATGGCAGCGCAAATCTCATCTTCCGTGACAGTAACAAAGCCATCCACATACTTGCTGCATATCTCATAGGTGAGATCACCAGGCTGTTTCACTGCAATACCATCGGCAATGGTTGAGACAGAGGCAAGCATTTCCTTTCTTTTCTTCTCAAGACTCTGCACCATACTTGGCGCACCTGCAGCCTGCACACCATAGACCTTAACATTGGGATTAAGTGATTTTATGGCAAAGGCAATACCACTTATAAGTCCACCACCGCCTACAGGAACAACAACCGCCTCGACATCGGGAAGCTGGTCAAGGAGTTCAAGGCCGATAGTGCCCTGACCCGCAATAACATTCTCGTCGTCAAAAGGATGAATAAATGTATAGCCATGCTCCTCTCTCAACTGAATAGCATGCTTATAGGCATCATCATAAACACCAGGCACCAGACATATCTCAGCACCATAACGGCGTGTTGCCTCTACTTTACTTATCGGTGCACCCTCGGGCAGGCAGATAAGTGACTTTATGCCATGAGCAGTGGCACCAAGCGCAACACCCTGAGCATGATTTCCAGCAGAACAGGCAATCACACCCCTCGCCTTCTCCTCTTCACTCAGCTGGGATATCTTATAATATGCGCCACGAACCTTGAAGGAACCGGTCTTCTGAAGATTCTCTGGCTTTAGATATACATCACACTCGGGATTTATCCTGACAGCATGTACAAGATCTGTGCGTCGTATAGTCTTACTCAAAACATAACGAGCCTTGTAAAAATTATCCAAGTTTAACATAGCATTATGATTTTATCATTACAAAAGTAAGAAATTATTCACAAACAGAAAAGAACATAACATATTATTATTCAATAAATATCAAAAACCATTTACACATGACGCATCATTATGCGATGACATATCAACACACAACAAAATGACTAACAAAGGACACCTCAACAGGACAAGAAATGGCGGTCAACGTTATAAAGTGGTGAGAATTAAGGAGTTCTAAACAAAAAAGCAAAGATAAAAAGCAAAAAAAGCGAAATAAATTTCCTTATCACACTAAAAACTCGTATATTTGCACTCCCAAATACGGAGACACAGAGATAAATATAAATAAAACAATATAAAGAGATGACAAAAGCAAATATAATTGAAGAGATTGTTAACTCAACTGGTATTGCGAAAAAAGATGTATCTGCTACAGTTGAGGCTTTTATGGATGTGATAAAGAAAAGTCTACACGAGAACAGAGAGAATGTTTATTTACGTGGTTTCGGAAGCTTCGTGGTAAAACACAGAGCAGAGAAGACTGCACGTAACATCTCTAAGAACACAACAATCGTAATCGCTGCTCACGACTTCCCAAGCTTCAAGCCAGCAAAGAGTTTTGTTAGCCTTATGAAAGGTGAGGAAGTTGATGATACTGAAGAGTAAAAGAAGAGAATCTAAACAAACATTATAATTAACAATTTAAAGACATTTAGCTATGCCAAACGGTAAGAAAAAGAAGGGCCACAAGATGGCTACACACAAGCGTAAGAAGAGACTGAGAAAGAACAGACATAAGAGCAAGTAAATCTGCTCGTCAGTCTATTCGGACTGAGGGGTATGTCAACTATACCATCGTCTTGACGTGGAAATGATTGACATACCCTTTCTTTATGTAAAAGAGACTAAGTAACTGAGAAGTAAGAAATGACCAGCGAAGTTGTAATTGACGTTCAACAGAAAGATGTCTCGATTGCCCTGCTGGAAGACAAGAATCTGGTAGAATATCAGACAGAGCCGAGAGCGGCTTCATATTCTGTTGGTAACATCTACATAGCAAAAGTAAGGAAGCTGATGCCAGGACTGAACGCTTGCTTTGTTGATGTTGGATTTGAGCGTGATGCCTTTCTTCATTATCTTGACTTAGGAAATCAGTTTGACTCTTATCAGAAGTATCTGAAACAGGTACAAAGTGACAGAAAGAAACTTTACCCATTTGCAAAGGCAAACAGGTTGCCCGACCTGAAAAAAGACGGCACAATACAGAACGTACTGAAACCAGGCGACGAAGTTCTTGTACAAATTGTAAAAGAACCGATATCTACAAAAGGACCACGCCTGACAGGAGAACTGAGTTTTGCTGGAAGATATATAGTACTAATACCTTTCAATGATAAAGTATCTGTTTCCTCTAAAATCAAAAGCGGTGAGGAACGAGCACGACTGAAACAGCTTATCCACAGCATAAAGCCAAAGAATTTTGGCGTAATTGTAAGAACTGTGGCAGAGGGGAAGCGAGTGGCAGAGCTCGATACCGAACTGAAAATACTCCTAAAGCGATGGGAGGATGCCATTGCCAAAGTACAAAAGACCCAGACAAGACCTCAACTTGTATATGAGGAGACAAGCAGAGTGGTAGCATTATTGCGCGACTTGTTTAATCCATCATATGAGAATATCTTCGTAAACGACGAGGATGTATATAACGAGGTAAAAGACTATGTCACACTTATAGCCCCTGAAAAGGCTGGCATAGTGAAACGCTATACTGGCAATGTGCCTATCTTTGACAACTTTAACATCACGAAACAGGTTAAGTCAAGTTTCGGCAAGATTGTAAACTACAAACATGGTGCCTATCTGATTATTGAACACACAGAAGCATTACATGTGGTTGACGTAAACAGTGGCAACCGGACACGTTCCGCAAACGGGCAAGAAGCAAATGCCCTTGACGTGAATCTGGGTGCGGCAGATGAACTGGCACGCCAGCTACGACTAAGAGATATGGGAGGTATCATTGTTGTTGACTTTATCGACATGAATCTTGCTGAGGACAGACAGATATTATATGAGCGGATGTGCAAGAACATGCAGAAGGACAGAGCACGTCATAATATCTTGCCATTAAGCAAATTCGGACTTATGCAGATAACAAGACAGCGTGTAAGACCGGCAATAGATGTTAATGTTGATGAGACATGCCCCACATGCTTTGGAAAGGGAACAATAAAGTCGAGCATCCTTTTCACAGACCAGCTGGAGAGTAAAATTGAACAGTTAGTAAACAAGATTGGCATTAAGAGATTCTATTTACATGTACACCCTTATGTTGCCGCGTATATAAATCAGGGTATTATATCCATGAAACGCAGATGGCAGATAAAATACGGTATGGGAGTACATGTTGTGCCTTCACAGAAAATGGCGTTTCTGCAATATGAGTTTTATGACAGCAAGAAACAATACATTGACATGAAGGAAGAAATTGAGACCAAGTAAAGTTGAAGCCCTACTGCACAAAGCACGTAGGGCTTTAATTTTGCTAAAGAAACAAGTACACCCTTAACACAATGTACTGACTGATAATATTTTTATTGCATAAAATAAGAAAATAGACTGTTATGGCGGTAGATTGACAACTAATTTGTATTTTTGCAATATAAACATAATCTTAACTTTAAATTTATTATCAATGTCACAAAGATTTATCCTTAATGAGGTATCATATTTTGGTGCCGGATGCAGGAATGAACTGCCTGAAGTATTAAAAAGAATGAACCTGAAGAAGGCACTTGTTGTAACTGACAAAGGTCTGATAAAGGTTGGCACAACAAAACTCGTAACAGACATTCTTGATGAGGCTGGTTTCCCATACGAGGTGTACTCTGAAGTTAAGCCAAACCCAACCGTTACAAACGTACAGCAAGGAGTAGAAGCGTTTAAGAACTCTAACGCCGACTGCATTGTTGCAATAGGCGGAGGCTCGGCAATGGACACAGCAAAGGGTATCGGCATTGTCAGCAACAACCCTGAGTTTGCCGATGTTGTGTCTCTTGAGGGATGCGCACCAACAAAGAACAAGAGTGTGCCTATTGTAGCATTGCCTACAACTGCGGGAACTGGTGCTGAGGTAACTATCAACTATGTTATTATTGATGAGGAGCGTCAGGCTAAAATGGTATGTGTAGACCCTAACGACATCCCAGCAGTGGCAATTGTAGACCCAGAACTGACATATTCTCTGCCTAAGAGTCTCACAGCGGCAACAGGTATGGATGCCTTAACACATGCTATCGAGGGATATATCACCAAAGGCGCATGGGTTATGAGCGACATGTATGAGTTGCAGGCTATTAAAATGATTGCAGAGAATCTGCCATTAGCTGTTGACGAGCCGACAAATCCTGTAGGTCGTGAAGGTATGGCACTTGCACAGTACATCGCTGCGCAGGCTTTCTCTAATGTTGGTTTAGGTCTTGTTCATGGCATGGCTCACCCAATGGGCTCACTTCATGATATACCTCACGGTGTGGCAAATGCTATGCTTCTGCCAACAATCATGGAGTTTAACATGCCTATGTGCATTGAGAAATATGGCATTATCGCACGTACAATGGGCGTTGACACCACAGGTATGACAGCAGAGGAGGCAGCCCAGGCTGCATGTGACGCTGTGAAGGCACTTGCCATACGCGTAGGAATTCCTCAGCATCTCACAGAAATAGGTATAACAGAGGAGAACATTCCGGCTCTTGCTGCACAGGCTATAACAGACGTCTGCACACCGGGTAACCCACGTGAGGTTACAGAGGCAGAGATTGTCGAACTATACAAGAAAGTTCTGTAGAGTTATCCTACTGATATCATTATTAAACGACAAAAGAGAAATCTCGCAAACGCCCAAAACGTGGTTACGAGATTTCTCTTTTTATCACACCTACCCTACTGTTTCCATGTGAATAGCATATTTATCACACGTGTATAAAGCAATTGACGGCAGGAGACATATTCATAAGATGAAATATCAATGTGAAGAAACACAGATGTGTAATCTTACTGAACAACCTTAAACCTGACACGGAAGCTCTTCTTCTCCTCGTCCCAATTGGTACCAAGCAATTCAAAACGCCCTATCTGAGACGTTGAACGCACATGCTTGCCTATGCAGGGACAGACATCATAGTCTCCAATCCTGACAAGACGTATTGTCTCTGAGGCATCTTCCGGGAGGCGGTCGATATGAACACCCTCTGGAATATTGTCACGCGTAACAAAGTCATAGGTAACAGGCATATCCTCTGCAATAAGCTCGTTCATACGCTTCTCTATGGCTTTCTCCGCATGTCTGTCCGGCTTACGCTCAAGGATATATGTTATCTTGCTTTTCTTTCGCTCTACATGGGCATTTCTTGAACGCTCACATCCAAACAATCTTATCATTGTCTGATTAAGAAGATGCTCTGCCGTATGGGCTGGAGGAAATTCTTCCTTGTTATGCTCATTTAATATTGGCTGTTCCATGACTTATTTATGTGATTTAACTAACATATCTAAAACAGAAACGACAGTTCTTCCGTCTCTTTTCTCTGACAAATCTTCAAGACCTTACCGCTATATGGAGGAATAATAATGCTAAACGACTCATCCGGCATTATCTTCACTTCCGTCTTGTTGCCAGTAAGAAGGTCTACCGCCTCATGGCTGCCTGGCACTATCTCAAGATAATCAATTGCATGAGAAGGAACTACCACATCGCACTCTTTTACATCTGAGGAGAAATTAGCAGCAACAATTATCATGTCGTCACCTTTCTTACGAAGGAATACGTATTGCTTGTCTGCTATATGCTGATTAACATACATCAAATCAAAGAAACATCCCTCTCTTATTGCTTTCTCCTCATTTGCCAGTCTGAGAACGGTCTTATACGCAGACTCAAGACTGCGCTCTGCCATTGCCATCTTTCTGCGTTCAAAATACCCTCGTCTCAGAGTGTCCACGGCCCAATAGTCAAATATGGTGGTACGGCCGTCACAACCGCTGTATCCTTCCTTGCACATACCCTTCTCGCCAAACTCCTGGCCGGCATATAGCATAAAAGGATTTGTCTGCATAAGGACACTTACAATAACACCAGGAAGGGCTTTTACCGCATCACCCGCAAAGAAGTCGCTTGCTACACGCTGCTCATCATGATTCTCAAGGAAATACAGCATATTATTACGTATATCGTCGGTGGCCTGCCACTGATAGGTTATATCACCCGCTGGTCTTCTGGCACAAATCACATCACGTATGCAATCATACATACCTACCTTATCATAAAGATAGTCAAAACCGGATGCTATATATGTACGATAACGCGACGGATCATATACCTCACCGATAAATACAATCAAAGGAAAACGAGACTTCACCTTCTTTGTTGCCCATTCCCAGAACGCAGACGGAACCATCTCTGCCATATCACACCTGAAGCCGTCTATGCCTTTTGATGCCCAGAAGAGCAATATGTCCGTCATCTTGTGCCATGTGTCTGGCGTTGGAGAGAAATGCTCGCTCCTTCCTCCAGCATCACAATAATCAATACCGTAGTTAAGCTTAACAGTCTCATACCAGTCATTCCTTCCCGGCCTGTTATCAAATCTGTCATTCCCAGTTGCCTTCGCAGGCAATTCCACATAATCAGATGAGGCATACCCCACATCATAAAGGTCTAAAGGACGTCCCCAACAATAATAGAAATTATTCTGCGGAGAGAAATGCATGGTTGTATCATCCGATTCGCCTAAGTCCAGCACACCTTGCGGTTTGCATACCGACTTGTATTGACGGGCAACATGATTGGGCACGAAGTCGATTACAACCTTCATTCCCGCTTTATGAGTGCGCTCTATCAATTGCTCAAACTCCTCCATCCTATGTTCTACATCCTCTGCCAAATCAGGATCTATATCATAATAATCTGTTATAGCATAGGGTGAGCCTGCAATACCTTTTACCACATCCTTATTCTGGGACGGAATACCGTATTTAGTATAATCGGTTACCGTTGCATGACGAATAACACCTGTGTACCAGATGTGTGTCACTCCCATATCCTTAATACGCTTCAGAACAGGCAATGTGAAGTCGTTCATCTTGCCACAGCCGTTTTCTTCCAGCGTTCCATTCTCGCGACATACGGTATTTCGGTTGCCAAACAGACGTGTAAACACCTGATAGACAACGGGTTTTTCTTTCCGCTTATATCGTTCGTTTATGGTCATCAATATTATTCCATTATAAAGACAACGGATTGCTCAGACACGCATCAGGCATGTCTAAAGCAATCCGTAAATATTAATACTTTCTTAGAATCATTAAATACCGTGAGCAGATACAGACTTATCTATTCTACCTATCATTCCCTGCAATGCCTTGCCAGGTCCGCACTCAGTAAAGTCTGCCGCACCGTCAGCAATCATGTTCTGAACACACATTGTCCAACGTACCGAACTTGTCAGCTGTGCTATAAGGTTTGCCTTGATATCCTCAGCGTCTGTATGCGGTTTACCGTCAACATTCTGATATACAGGACACTTAGGAGCAGAGAAAGTTGTATTCTCAATAGCCGCCTGCAACTCATCCTTCGCCGGCTGCATAAGTGGAGAGTGGAAAGCACCTCCTACATTAAGAGGAAGAGCGCGTTTTGCACCTGCGGCCTTTATCTTCTCACAAGCCTCATTGATGGCCTCAATGTTACCACTTATCACAAGCTGGCCTGGGCAGTTATAATTAGCAGGCACAACAACAGAGCCTTCTTTGCTTACCTCTGCACAAATCTCCTCTATCTTCTCATCAGCAAGTCCGACAATAGCCGCCATAGTAGAAGGAGCCATATCACAAGCCTTCTGCATTGCCATGGCACGTGCATAAACAAGCTTCAAGCCATCCTCAAAACTTAATGCGCCAGCTGCCACAAGAGCAGAGAACTCTCCAAGAGAATGACCAGCCACCATCGCAGGCTTAAAATCGTCACCCATGCACAAAGCACTGATAACACTGTGAAGGAATACAGCAGGCTGAGTCACCTTTGTCTGCTTCAACTCCTCGTCTGTTCCGGCAAACATAATGTCGGTTATTCTATATCCAAGAATCTCGTTCGCTTTTTCAAAAAGTTC